>CAJXCR010000160.1 GCA_913051825.1 uncultured Halieaceae bacterium | reverse complement strand
CTTATGGAATCTCCAATAGCCGCATTATTTCTAATTGGTTTTGCTGTCTTTTTTCATTACATGCATTTTGGAGTGGCTGTTGCAGGTATTCAACTGGCTACCCCAAATCGTATGCGAGCCCAGTATACGGCGGCTCTCTTATTTTTTTCCAATTTTTTTGGATTAGCTATGGGTGGTAGCATCGTGGCATTTTTAACCGACTTCGTATTCGAAGCAGATGCTGCGCTGCGCTACTCACTGGCGTGGGTGGCGGTCATCAGTTATGTATTTGTTGTCTTTGTAATGCGATGGGGACTGTCCTACTATTCGACGCAAACAATTAGATCAGGCTAATTCCTGGGTAATGTCATCGACAAGGTCCAGACATAACTGAGGTGCTTGCATTGGAATGAAGTGACTAAGGTCTTTAAGTTGTATGTCTTTTCCATTGGCAAAAACACTTGCCAGTTTTGACCAAGTTGGTGATCCCTCGAAGCTCAATTCCTTGCTTTTTTTTCCATCTCTTGCTCTGACGATAGTTGCAGGACATTTAACTTGATTAGCATAATGTAAAATATTTCTATTGGATGCGCTACTCGCATAGAATGATGCTTCTATATGAGGGGGACAAGCTAAGGTAAATCCATCTTTAGATTTATGCAGTCCATGAATACAGTAATTTTTCAGGCATTCTTCAGTAAATATAGAATATGGGCGTCTATCGCAAAATCGATCGATCATTTCCTTAGGGGATTGGAAATGACATTTTCTTTCCAAAATTGGCTTTAGGAAATCTTTTGATACACCTTTCTCATTTTGAGAATAAAACTCTGGTGATCCAACAACAGGATCTAGCAATAACAAATACTTAAAAACTTCAGGAAGGCGAACTGCAGTCTCTATAAGGACATGTCCACCCACAGAATGTCCGACTCCGATAACCGCTTTTATTTCCAGACTCTTCATTAAATTTAAAATATCCTGGGCGAGAATTGACCAGTGATCTATAGCAAGCTTTGAACTTTGTCCATGTCCCCTTAAGTCTGGAGCAATTACATGATAATCAGGTAATTGAGCTGCTATCTGATCCCAAAGACGGCAATGAAAGCCTGTCGCGTGTAGAAATAAAATGGAAGGCTTTTTACCAATTAGGTGTGATCTCCATTCAATATAAGATATTGAAACTTTATCTACAGTGAGTACATCAATGTGAAATGTTGATTCTTCCATTAACTATATACTTCCATTAGTAAGTCTGTCGGTCAGTTTATCAGGTGTAGGGCAGCTAGCGCTTTTCTATCGCTCCCCAATACTTATCTAATTTCCATGAAAACAGATGCTGGTATTGAGATGGTACCTTTAATAGTTCTTCTTCTGTGATTAGCAGAGATTCATGATGGGTGTAATTGACTTGATCTCTAAACCAGGCTCTTTGATATATCACGTAGATAAGAGGACGTATCTGAGAACTATTGTTCCCTATCCCGGCGTGCAGCGTTCGATAGTCTAGGATTAGGCAGTCTCCAACATTTAGATTGCTTTCCACGCTTTCACCTTCTCTAATTAGGAGATCTTTTTTTGAAGATGGCAGATGATGGGAGCCAGGCCAGATCCTTGTTCTCCCGTTATTCTCATTTACCTCTACTAGAGGAATGAAAAGATGTATAGCGTATGGCGGTAAGTTGCCACCCAGCGATTCAAGATCTGCATCGAGAAATAGTCGTGGGTGATCGTAGTGAACATGCTGATTATTGGATTTAGGCATTGATACGACTGAACCGTAGCTACCTATTATCAGATGCTCACCTAGCATATCTTCAATAAGCGGATATACATTTTGATTGGCATAAATTTTAGTATCGTTAAAAGATGCTCTTACATTTAAGGAAAAGGCTCTTCGGTTATGACCAACTAGATTTGTTTTTTCAGTAGGATTTGGGTTTAGTTTTTCGGTGTGTTCATTTCTATAGGAAGTAAAAAGATCTTGAATAAACTGAGTGTCATAGGCATTGCGAATAATAGAGTAACCTTCTCTTAAGAATTGCTCTCTTATCGATACATCAATTTTATCGGTGTGATTAAAAGAGCCTGTCCATATATCCGATTGGTCTATTTGCATTTTCTTACATACATTGATTAATGTTCTAATTAAGTTTGATGCTTGATTAATTTATTCTGCAGAAACGCCTACTAAT
>CAJXCR010000159.1 GCA_913051825.1 uncultured Halieaceae bacterium | reverse complement strand
CGAGCCTTAGCCATTGCCGCAATTGGCTTTGCGATTTCCTTTGGTTTCCTGGTTGGGAAACCCGAACCAGAACTGAAGAGCGATTTTGTTAAGAAAATACCCGCGATAGAAACACTAGAAGCAAATCCTTCATCACTCGCCTTGTCCGTCAAAACACAGGGGACAATTGAGCCTCGCTTAAAAATAGATATAAGTAGCCAAGTTAGTGGTCTAGTTATCGGTACATCAAAAGAGTTTTTTCCAGGCAGCTATTTTAGAAAAAATGAGACTCTAGTCTTTATCGAGCAAGCGGACTATGAATACGCCATCGCAAAAGCAGAATCACAGTTGGCCGCCGCGAGACAACGTGTCGCGGAAGAAAAAGGACGTGCACTTCAGGCGAAGCGTCAATGGCAACAATTGGGATCCAGTGAAGCAAATTCGCTCTTTCTGCGTGAACCTCAGCTAGCCGCTGCAATAGCCTCAGAGCATGCCGCAACACAAGAGCTTGAGGCCGCAAACCGAAATCTAAATAGAACCAAGATATCGGCGCCTTTTAACGGACGAATTTTGGACAAATTTGTTGATATAGGTCAATTCGTTGGGCCAGGAGCGCGCTTGGCACAGGTGCATTCGATAGACGTCGTGCTGGTCCGTTTGCCCTTGACTGATCGGCAAATTGCATTGTTAGACCTGCCATTAAGAATGGAAGATAGCATTCGTTTAGAGATTGGAGAGCAAGATGCTCTTGATGTCGAGTTGAGCGCTCTTTTCGGCGGTCAGATATGGACATGGAGAGGAAAAATCGTAAGAACAGAGGCGCAGATCGACGTAAACAGTAGGTTATTGTATGCGGTAGCAGAAATAGAAAATCCTTTTACATCTCAAAAAGAGAATGAAAGACCTCCGCTGGTGCCTGGCATGTTTGTTAGCGCCAAAATAATGACGAAAAAATTTGATGGCGTGACTGTGGCACCACGGAGTGTGCTAACGAGTAACTCAACTATCCCGATCATTAATAATGATAATAGATTCACCTATCTTCCGGTTACTGTATTGAAATCTGATAAAGAGAATGTATGGATACTGGGTTTGAAATCAGGAACGAAAATTGTCACCGGAGATTCAGGAACACTTAAAGCAGGGCAGGAAGTGTTAAATCAACATTCAAACCAATTCGCTAAACGATCCGATCTCGAATGAATGGTCCGATCCGATGGTTTATAGAAAATCCTATAGCCGCAAATCTACTGATGGTATTTTTTATCGTAGGAGGTCTAGTTGGTATTCCCATGCTAGACAAGCAATATTTCCCCGAATTTAAAATAGATAAAGTTCATGTGGTTATAGCCTATCCTGGCGCAGGTCCAAAGGAGGTAGAGAAGCAGATATGTCAGAGAATTGAAGAGGCAATACACGACCTTGCAGGAATAAAAGAGATCCGTGCAACTGCAAGTCAGAGTATGGGTAGTGTAATGATTGAGGCAGAATCAGGTTATGACATGCAGAGACTTACTGCTGAGATAAAAACTCGTGTAGATGCCATAAATACCTTCCCCGCTGATGCCGAAAGACCCCTGGTATATGAGATTGTATACAAGCACCGCATGGTATCACTCGCATTATCGGGAAACATAGGCGAGAGAAATCTTAAGGAGCTTGGCGAACGCCTTAGAGAAGATCTTGCATCTCTTAACTATGTGTCAATGGTGGAGATACAATCTCCGCGACCTTATGAAGTATCCATAGAACTATCAGAAACTGCTTTGCGTCGCTATGGACTAACTTTTGAGGATGTCGTTAATGTCATAAGAAAATCCTCCCTTAATCTTCCTGCAGGCTCAATTAAAGCTGATTCTGGTGATATACGTCTTCAAACTCGCGGGCAAGCATACAAAGGATACGACTTCGAACAAATTCCATTAATGACGCGAGGAGATGGCACAAAACTCCTGGTGGGTGATGTGGCTACTGTGGTTGATGGCTTTGAAGATCAGAAGGTTAAAACAAGAAGAAACGGTGTTCCATCACATAATCTACAAGTCTTCGTCACAAGTAATCCTAATACACTTAAGACCACAGAAACCGTGCAGGAATGGATTGGAGAAATAAGACCCACCTTGCCAGAAGGAGTAGAATTAAACATGTGGCGCGATGCATCTAAACCTTTCCAAGACAGAGTAGGAACATTACTAAAAAACGGTCTCGGAGGATTGCTACTAGTGTTTCTGGTGCTTATGTTATTTCTTAGCCCAAAACTCGCGTTATGGGTGTGCAC
>CAJXCR010000158.1 GCA_913051825.1 uncultured Halieaceae bacterium | reverse complement strand
TTTAATTAATTCTCCCTCATTATATTTATATGGCTACTATTAAATATGATCTTCCGCTTATTCCCCTTAGAGACGTCGTAGTATTTCCAGGCGTAGTTTCAACTTTATTTGTTGGAAGGAATAAATCAATCAATGCTCTAAATGCTGCCATGGGTGGCGAAAAGAAAATTATTTTAGCTGCCCAAAAAGATGGATCTCTGGATGCACCTTTGTTTGATGATCTATTTAAGGTTGCAACTATTGCGAATATCTTGCAATTAATTAAATTGCCGGATGGAACTGTAAAAGTTTTGGTTGAGGGTTCGCATAGAGCTCAAATGGACTCATTAGAGTCAGATTCAAAGTTTTCTAAAGTAAGAGTAAGCTTGATTGCTGAGTCTGCTATTGATTCTAAAGACGGAGAAAATTTAGCAAGGTTCATTAAAGCAAAGTTCCACGACTTCATTAAAATTACCAAGAAAATTGCTCCAGAGGTATTGGCATCAATAGATGCTTTGGATGATTTATCAAGAATTATTGATTCAATAGCAGGTCATTTGCCTATGGAAATTAAGCAAAAGCAAGAAATTCTTGAGACTGCTGATTTTCAGTTAAGGGCTGAGATTCTAATAGCTTACATAGAGTCTCAATTAGATGTAATGGACGTCGATAAAAGAATTCGAAATAGAGTTAAAGGGCAGATGGAAAAGTCCCAACGCGAATACTACTTAAATGAGCAAATCAAAGCTGCTCAAAAAGAGCTGGGTGATATCAGCGAAGAGGGTGATGAAATCTCCCAATTAGAGGAAGATATTACCAAGGCAGGTATGTCTAAAGAGGCATTAAAAAAAGCAAATAATGAATTTACTAAGTTCAAGCAAATGTCTCCTATGTCTGCAGAGGCATCAGTTGTTCGTTCTTACTTGGATTGGTTGACAGGCATTCCCTGGAAGAAAAGAAGTAAGGTTAAATCAAACCTTAATTCAGCAATAGAAATTCTTAATGAAGATCACTTCGGTTTAGACGAAGTAAAGGAAAGGATTCTAGAATATCTAGCAGTCCAGCAAAGAGTTAAAAAGTTAAAAGCACCGGTTTTATGCTTGGTGGGTCCTCCAGGAGTTGGAAAAACTTCGCTCGGAAAATCTATCGCGAGAGCTACCAATAGAAAATTTGCCAGAATGTCATTAGGTGGAGTTAGGGACGAGGCCGAAATTAGAGGGCATCGAAGAACTTATATCGGATCTATGCCAGGAAAAATTATTCAAAAGCTTTCAAAAGTTGAAGTTAAGAATCCATTATTCTTATTAGATGAGATTGATAAAATGGGCATGGATCACCGTGGTGATCCAGCATCAGCTCTTTTAGAGGTATTAGATCCAGAGCAAAATAATACATTTTCAGATCATTATCTTGAGGTGGACTTTGATCTTTCAGAGGTAATGTTTGTATGTACTGCTAACAGTTTAAATATTCCTGGCCCGTTGCTTGATCGCATGGAGATTATTAGGTTGCCTGGTTACATAGAAGATGAAAAATTAAATATAGCAAAACAATATCTAATTCCTAAACAGCTTGAGAGAAATGGGCTGGAAGAAAAAGAAGTTAAGCTAAGTGATAAATCTATATTGGATATAGTTCGCCACTATACAAGAGAGGCTGGTGTAAGGGGTCTTGAAAGACAGATTGCAAAAATTTTTAGAAAGTCAGTTAAGGAAAGGGTTCTTGCAGATCCTAAAAAAATTAAATCATCAATAAACATTACTCCAAAAAATTTAGAAAAGTATTGCGGTGTTCCTAAGTTTAAATTTGGCGAAGCTGATATTGAAGACATCGTGGGTAAAGTTGCTGGTTTGGCATGGACTGAGGTTGGAGGCGAGTTATTAACTATTGAATCTTCATATGTGCCAGGTAAAGGTCAAGTGATTAAAACTGGTTCTTTGGGTGACGTGATGCAGGAATCTATTCAAGCCGCTTTAACAGTTGTGAGATCTAGATCAGAGAAGTTAGGCATTCCTACAAATTTTTACGAAAAATTTGATGTTCATATACATGTTCCTGATGGTGCAACCCCAAAGGATGGGCCCAGCGCTGGAGTAGGAATGTGTACAGCAATGATCTCAGTTTTCACAGGAATACCTGTAAGATCAGATACTGCTATGACAGGTGAAATTACTTTGCATGGCCAAGTTACAAAAATTGGTGGCTTAAAAGAAAAGTTATTAGCTGCCAAACGCGGAGGTATAAAGAGGGTTATTATTCCTGAGGATAATTCTGCTGATTTAAGAGAAATACCATCTCAAATTACTCATGCATTAGAGATTCTTCCAGTTCGATGGGTTGATGAGGCCATTACGCAAGCCCTCACTGCAGAACCAAAACCGTTAAAAAAAAGAAGAAGTTCTAAAAGTCTTAGCAAACCAAAATCGTCTAGTGCCAGAACAAGTTCCAGAAAACCCCATTAGAATAGGTTTTAAAGCTTGACATTTCTTCTGGG
>CAJXCR010000157.1 GCA_913051825.1 uncultured Halieaceae bacterium | reverse complement strand
CTTGATGGAATTAAAAAATCTCGTGCTCCTTCCGGGGAAGATGATGATATTATTGGCGTTTGAAATTCATGAAATCCATTATCCCACATTTCTTTTCGTATAAACTCGATTATCTTTGATCTCAGGATCATGTTCTGATGTATCCCGTCTCTCCTTAAATCAAGGAAACGGTACTTTAGTCTTGTTTCTTCTGGATATGGAAGATCTCCAAAAACGGGTAAAGGCAGTTCCTCCGCGGCCCCTAAGATATTTATTTTTGATATAAAAACCTCAATCTCTCCTGTAGGCAATTTTTCATTTACTAAAGAACTATCTCTCTTTCTCACAATTCCTTCAATTGATATACACCACTCTGCTCTAACATTTTCCACATCTTTAAAAACGGGACTATCAGGATCGGCTAAAACCTGGGTAAGACCAAAGTGATCTCTGAGATCAATGAAGAGTACCCCACCATGATCACGTACTCTATGTACCCAACCTGCGAGCTTTACGACTTCTCCATCATCTGCTGCCCGTAATTCATTACAGTTGTGTGATCTGTACAAATGCATCTGTTCTACCTATTAGCTAACCAAAAACTTATTGATTTTATTAGTGACAGTTTTAAAAAGGGTCATGTTTATGAATTCTTGTACACTTATAGTTTCACGAATTAAAGAAAAAATTTAAATGCCAAAACGAATTGATATTAAATCAGTTTTGATCATCGGTGCGGGACCCATAGTTATAGGTCAAGCTTGCGAGTTTGATTACAGCGGCGCTCAGGCATGTAAGGCACTAAAAGAAGAGGGTCTTAAAGTTATTCTAGTTAATTCAAATCCTGCCACAATAATGACAGATCCAGATCTCGCCGATGTTACCTATATAGAGCCCATAAACGCGGACATAATTGAGAATATTATTAAGTTAGAGAGACCAGATGCTATTTTACCAACGATGGGCGGACAAACAGCACTTAATATTGCGATCGAATTGGATAAGGCGGGAACGCTTAAGAATTATAATGTTGCGCTTATCGGAGCTAATAGAGAGGCAATAGAGAAAGCGGAGGATCGAAAGCTTTTCAAGCAGTCAATGGAAAGTATTGGAATTAAGAGCCCAAAATCAGAAATTGCTAATTCATTAGATGAAGCTATGAAAGCGTTAGATGTAATTGGCTTGCCTGCTGTAATACGTCCAGGTTTTACTCTGGGAGGAAAAGGCGGAGGCGTCGCATATAACGAAAGTGACTTCAAAGAAATCTGCATCAGTGGTTTAGACGCATCTCCTGCCAATCAAATTCTTATTGATCAAAGCCTTCTAGGTTGGAAAGAGTTTGAGATGGAAGTAATTAGAGATAAAAATGATAATTCCATTATCGTCTGCTCAATTGAAAACTTCGATCCAATGGGGGTTCATACAGGGGATAGCATAACCATAGCTCCTGCGATGACACTTACTGACAAAGAGTTTCAAAAAATGCGCAATAATTCCTTAGAAGTATTAAGAGAGATCGGTGTTGAAACCGGAGGGTCTAATGTTCAATGGGCAGTGAATCCACAAAATGGAGAAATGCTGATTATAGAAATGAACCCCCGCGTGTCCAGATCATCTGCACTTGCGTCAAAAGCAACAGGATTTCCGATAGCTAAAGTTGCTGCTAAATTAGCCATTGGCTATACACTCGACGAGTTACAAAATGATATAACAAAAACTACTCCCGCGAGCTTCGAACCAACCATCGATTATGTTGTTACGAAAATACCCCGTTTCGCTTTCGAAAAATTTCCCTCGGTATCAAACGAACTTGGCACTTCAATGAAATCAGTTGGAGAGGTCATGGCTATTGGATCAACGTTCCAGGAAAGTCTGCAAAAAGCTTTAAACTCCCTTGAAAATAAAACTACTGGGCTTACGAGTATTCATAGCAACATGGATAAACCTGCGCTTCACAAAAAATTATCTGCAAATAGCCCTGACAAAATCTTTCTTATCGGACAGGCTTTCAGAATTGGTTTCACCACCGAAGAAATATACGAGATAACATTCATTGATAAGTGGTTTTTATATCAAATTGAGGAACTTATTCTATTTGAAAAACGTATTTTAGCCTCTGGTCCTGATATTTGTCAGGAGGTCTTGAGCGAAGCTAAGTCTAGGGGTTTTAGTGATGAAAGATTAGCTGAATTGTTGTCTACTTCTTTAGATGATGTTCAAGATAAGAGACAAAAGTACGGTATATTTCCAGTTTATAAGCGAATTGATACCTGCGGTGGCGAGTTCCAATCTGAGGCCGCATATTTATACTCCACCTATGACTTATCCACTTTTACTACCCAAATATGTGAATCGCATCCATCTAATAAAGACAAAGTAATAATCCTTGGCAGCGGACCTAATAGAATAGGTCAAGGCATTGAGTTCGATTACTGTTGCTGTCATGCTTGTTTCTCGCTAAGCGAAGAGGGCATTGAAACTATCATGATTAATTGTAATCCTGAGACTGTCTCCACTGACTTCGATACCTCTGAAAAACTTTACTTCGAACCTTTAAACCTTGAGTCGGTTA
>CAJXCR010000156.1 GCA_913051825.1 uncultured Halieaceae bacterium | reverse complement strand
ATATTGACGAAGTTGAATTAGATTTTCGAACTGAAGCTTTGCTTGAGATCGCCAAAAAAGCCCTGCAGAGAAAAACAGGTGCAAGAGGTTTAAGGTCAATTATGGAAGAGCTGTTAATGGATACAATGTTTGAGCTTCCTAACATAGACTTAGAAAAAGTGATCGTGGATGAGAATTCTGTCTTGCATTCAACCGACCCAATCAAGGTATACAAATCTCCTAAGAAAAAATCTTCTTCTGCTGGTTGAATTTAATTAATTCTCCCTCATTATATTTATATGGCTACTATTAAATATGATCTTCCACTTATTCCTCTCAGAGACGTCGTAGTATTTCCTGGCGTAGTTTCAACGCTATTTGTTGGCAGGAGTAAATCTATTAATGCTCTGAACGCCGCCATGGCTGGTGAAAAGAAGATCATCCTAGCTGCTCAAAAAGATGGATCTTTAGATTCACCCTTATTTGATGATCTATTTAAGGTTGCAACTATTGCGAATATCTTACAATTAATTAAATTGCCAGATGGCACTGTAAAGGTTTTAGTTGAGGGTTCGCATCGAGCTCAAATGGACTCACTAGAGTCAGATACAAAATTTTCTAAAGTCAGAGTAAGCCTGATTACTGAGCCCGCTATTGATGCTAAAGATGGAGAAAATCTAGCAAGATTTATCAAAGCAAAGTTCCATGACTTTATCAAAATTACCAAGAAGATTGCTCCTGAGGTTTTAGCTTCAATTGATGCTTTGGATGATTTATCCAGAATCATCGATTCTATAGCTGGACATTTACCGATAGAAATTAAGCAAAAGCAGGAAATTCTCGAGACAGCCGACTTCCAGTTAAGGGCTGAAATCTTAATAGCTTTTATTGAGTCTCAATTGGATGTGATGGATGTTGATAAAAGGATCCGAAATAGAGTCAAAGGACAGATGGAAAAATCTCAACGCGAATATTACCTAAATGAGCAAATCAAAGCTGCTCAAAAAGAGCTGGGTGATATCAGTGAAGAGGGCGATGAGATTTCGCAATTAGAAGAAGAAATCACCAAGGCTGGTATGTCTAAAGAGGCATTAAAAAAAGCAAACAACGAATTTACTAAGTTTAAGCAAATGTCTCCTATGTCTGCAGAGGCATCAGTTGTTCGCTCATATTTAGATTGGTTAACCGCTATTCCTTGGAAGAAAAGAAGCAAAGTTAAATCTAACTTAAATTCAGCAATAGAAATTCTCAACGAAGATCATTTTGGTTTAGACGAGGTTAAGGAAAGAATCTTAGAATATTTGGCAGTTCAGCAAAGAGTTAAAAAATTAAAAGCTCCGGTCTTGTGTTTAGTGGGCCCCCCAGGGGTTGGGAAAACTTCTCTTGGAAAATCTATTGCGAGGGCTACAAATAGAAAATTCGCCAGAATGTCACTGGGTGGTGTTAGGGACGAGGCTGAAATAAGAGGGCATCGCAGAACCTATATCGGATCCATGCCTGGAAAAATCATACAAAAGCTTTCAAAGGTTGAGGTAAAAAACCCATTATTTTTATTAGATGAGATTGATAAAATGGGAATGGATCACCGAGGTGATCCTGCATCAGCTCTTTTAGAGGTCTTGGATCCAGAGCAAAATAATACTTTTTCAGATCACTATCTAGAGGTGGATTTTGATCTTTCCGAAGTAATGTTTGTTTGTACAGCAAACAGTTTAAACATTCCTGGACCATTGCTTGACCGCATGGAGATTATCCGTTTACCTGGCTATATAGAAGATGAAAAATTAAATATTGCAAAACAATATCTAATCCCTAAGCAACTTGAAAGAAATGGATTGGAAGATAAAGAAGTAAAGCTCAGTGACAAATCTATATTGGATATTGTTCGTCATTATACGAGAGAGGCAGGTGTAAGAGGTCTCGAAAGACAAATTGCTAAGATTTTTAGAAAGTCAGTTAAAGAGAGAGTTCTTTCGGATCCTAAAAAAATGAAATCCTCAATAAATATTACTCCAAAAAATTTAGAAAAATATTGTGGTGTTCCTAAATTTAAATTTGGTGAAGCTGATATTGAAGACATCGTAGGTAAAGTTGCTGGTTTGGCATGGACTGAAGTTGGTGGCGAACTTCTTACTATTGAATCTTCATATGTGCCTGGAAAGGGACAAGTAATTAAAACTGGCTCTTTGGGCGACGTGATGCAGGAATCTATTCAAGCGGCGTTAACGGTTGTAAGATCTAGATCAGAAAAATTAGGTATCCCTCCTAATTTTTATGAAAAATTTGATGTCCATATTCATGTTCCTGATGGAGCCACTCCAAAAGACGGGCCTAGTGCAGGGGTTGGAATGTGCACAGCTATGATTTCTGTTTTTACAGGAATTCCTGTGAGATCAGATACTGCTATGACAGGTGAAATTACATTACATGGCCAAGTAACAAAAATTGGCGGCCTAAAAGAAAAGTTGTTAGCTGCCAAACGCGGAGGGATAAAGAGAGTTATTATCCCTGAAGATAATGCTCCTGATTTGAGAGAAATACCATCTCAAATTACTCATGCATTAGAGATTCTTCCAGTTCGTTGGGTTGATGAGGTCATAACTCAAGCTCTTACTTCTGAACCAAAATCAATCAAAAAAAGAAGAACTTCTAAAAGTCTTAGTAAACCAAAACCATCCAGCGCTCGAGCAAGTTCCAGAAAACCCCATTAGAATAGGTTTTAAAGCTTGACATTTCTTCTGGG
>CAJXCR010000155.1 GCA_913051825.1 uncultured Halieaceae bacterium | reverse complement strand
GTAGACGATTAGAGCTGGTGAATTTAAGCAAACTGCACGACTTTGTTTTAATTTCGGACGATGCTTACCAAATGCTTTCTTACACGGACGCATCCAACCAAGCTATGGGTGCTCTTGTGGATGCCGGTAATGTGATATCACTAGGTACCTTTTCAAAAATTTTAGCGCCAGGTTTTCGAGTTGGATGGATTCAAAGTAGCGAAAGACTCCTGGAGAAGATTCGAGAAACAGGCTGGTTAAATAGTGGAGGGTCTGTGAGCCATTTTGGATCTCAGATAGTGCGATATGGATTGGAATCAGGAAAACAGGAGAAGCACCTTCAGTATTTGTTGAGTTGCTATCGCGGCAGGGTAACTGCAATGCATGATGCTCTTCTCCACCATCTTGGTAATGAACTAACTTGGGAGAAACCGCTGGGAGGATATTTTTTCTGGCTTGCTCTGAACTCAAAAAAAGATGTAGGAATTATGAGAGAAGAGTCACTTACCAGTAGGACTGGTTTTCAGCCAGGGTCTTTGTTTTCCTGTGATACGGACTTAAATCACTATATGCGGTTAAGTTTTTCCCATTACACTGAAGAACAGATATGGGAAGGTGTTTCTCGACTGGCGCCGATTATAAAATCTAATTAACTTACTTTGTGACAAGTTATCGCTCCCGCACCGTTTTAGTCAATGTGTTACCATGTTTTTCTTATTCCGATAGATGGTCGTAATTTGTTATCCTCTGAACAGTTTGAATCAAGTATAAAGCTCGATACGCCGGTCTTTGCAATTTCAGTGATATTAGTATTCGTTTCTAGTGGATTAATGGGTTTTTTTCCAGAGGCCGGTGCTCAACACTCATTGTCAGCAATGAATTTCATTCTTCGTCACGCTGGTTGGTTGTATTTAATTGCAGGTATTTTGCCGTTACTGTTTTGTGGTTGGTTAGCATTCGGTAGATATGGCGATATAAAATTTGGCGCTGCAGATGAAAAACCAGAATATTCGACTCTCAGTTGGGTGGGTTTGATGTTTACGGGAAGTATGGGCGCGAGCCTGATCGCCTGGGGTTTTGCGGAGCCCATTTTTTATCTGCAAACTCCACCATTCGGGATAGAACCATATACTCCGGAAGCCTTTGAGTGGGCTCACGTTTATCCGATCTTTCATTGGGGTATAGCTCCTTGGGCTATTTACTGTCTACCGGCCATTCCTGTCGCCTACATGCTATACGTTAGAAAAGTTCCTAGCCTAAAAATTAGTGATTCCTGTGAAGCGGCAATGCCTCATAAGAAAAATCGTCTTGCCTGGATTTTGCTTGATGTTTTTGTCGTGATCGGCATTGTTGGAGGTGTTGCTACTTCTATAGGATTTGGTGTGCCTTTGGTAAGTTCTCTTTTGTCAGAATTATTTAACATAGAAGATAATATCTTGTTACAACTAGTAGTCATTGCTTTGTGGACGGCAATTTTTGGCACAAGCTCTTACCTTGGATTGAAACGAGGTATTAAAGTTTTGTCAGATTTCAATGTGTGGCTTTTCTTTATACTAATGGCGATCGTGCTTTTAGCAGGCCCGACACTGTACTTACTTAATATCACTGTTAATACAGTTGGGTTATGGTTAAACAATTTTATTCGGATGAGTTTCTGGACAGATCCAATTCAGCAGGGAGGATTTCCAGAAGCTTGGACTATATTTTATTGGGCTTGGTGGATCGCTTATGCTCCAATGATGGGCTTATTTTTTGCGAGAATATCTCGAGGTCGTACCATAAAACAAGTTGTATTAGGAGTGATCGGTTTTGGCTGTCTGGGTACATTTTTATTTTTAAGTTTGGCGGGAGGTTATGTACTTTATCTCGAAGGTGCTGAGTTACTTGATGCTTCCGGTATTTTGCATAATCAAGGTATGAGTAAGCTTGTATCTGCTGTAATAGCTCAACTCCCTTTCCCCGCTATTGTTCTTGCAATAACAACGATAGCGTCATTAATATTCTATGCGACTACCTTTGATTCGGCAGCCTTTGTTTTAGCAAGTATATGTACTCTTGGGCTGAAAGGAGATCAAGAGCCAAAAAAAGAGAATCGCTTGATCTGGGCCCTCGCTCTCGGATTTGTCGCGGTGGGTCTTGCGCTTGCAGGTGGATTTGAAACGGTTAAGTCGATGTCAGTTATTTCTTCATTGCCAGTGATACCAATTTTGGTGATGATGTGTGTCACGCTAGTATTCTGGCTACGTTCAGACTTTCCAAAACTGAGTGAAAAAAAACCGGTAACTTTGGATTAGTTTTTCTTTTAATTTCTGTTGAATCAAAGTAACACTAAAACGCAGTTAGAAACGACGCAGCGTTGCCGCCTGTAACTTGTCCTTTCTGCGCAGCTAGTAGGAATTCTTTTCCTTCAACCGAGGTAAGATTTGGAGCATCGTGAAAAATTCTATAGCGACGATATTTCCAGTAAATAATTAATTGAGGAAGAAGGGGAATAATCTTCTTAGCATCTTCGCCAAACTCTTCTCTGTGAAGTTTTGGCAGGGTATACCATGGAGCGGTAGGGCGAGCATGATGAGCATTGTGAAAACCAAAATTCAATACCAACCAATTAGGCCATGTATATTTCCATGATATGACATTGCTAAATGTATGTTCTTGCTCCCAGACAGAATCTCCCTTATTGGGTGGTTGAGTGTTTTCATTGAAGAGAGTTAAATGATAAGGATAGTCATGCTGTAAACTGTCCATAAACCGCAAAACACTGATCATGAATAGATATCCCACAATGTATCCTGCTAATGCCGTTGGTGATGCTACTAATATAATTGAAAAAATGCAT
>CAJXCR010000154.1 GCA_913051825.1 uncultured Halieaceae bacterium | reverse complement strand
GTTTTGACTGCCCAAACTTGTGCTAACGGCGCCAGGGTGAACGCTGTTACATGTAATATCTCTCGATTCAAGACGACGCGCCAACTCAATAGTAAAAAGCATATTGGCCAATTTGGATTGTCCATATACCTTAAATGTTCTATAACGCTTCTCGGAATTAAGGTCATCAAAGTTAATTCCTCGCACAAAGTCATGCGCGCCAGAAGCAACATTAATAATACGGCTGCCCTCTCCATTGATCCTCGTCAACAAGATGCCAGTGAACAAAAAAGGAGCTAAATGGTTGACTGCAAAAGTCTCCTCAAATCCGTCGACAGTTAACTTTCGCCTGCTATTTATTAAGCCAGCATTATTCACCAAAACATCGACTGGTTGAGCCTCCACCACATATTTTCTTGTTGCACTTCCCACCGACTCCAAACTGGCGAAATCCATTTCCCAAATATGATGTTGTCCATCGGGATTAATCTTTCTCAGCAGGGCTAGAGCGCTCTGCCCTCTTTCTCGATTTCGAGCAACCACCGTAAGATGCGCTCCAGCTTCTGCAAGCAAACAAGCAGTAGCCAATCCAATTCCACTAGTTCCACCAGTCACCACGACATGTTTGTTAACCAAGGACATCAAACTGGCACTCCATCCACTTTCAGCATATTTATCTATGACGCTAAATAATAAAAACAACTTCCCATCTATTGTCGGCGTAAAATTATATTTCGGTTAGTGATGTGCCTAAAAACTGTCAATGCGAAGATTCTTTCAAGATAAGCTTAGACGACAGTCAAAGACCCATTTGGCGGTGTCTCTAGATCGCTCCAATGAAGTGCTACCGGACCACCAACACTAACTAAAATAAAATCTACACCTTCTGGCCCGGGATCCTCTGGCCCATAGCTAAAACCTCCTTCCACCTGTCTTACGTCCTTTGCGTTATATATACCCTCCTCACCAAATCTCATTGAGCCAGCGAGAATAAAATACCAGGTGTCGAAATCGTGCCAATGTTCTGCAGCACAAAAATCCGGCGAAAATCGCGTTCTAAGTACGGATACTGAGCCTTCTGAAAGTACTTGTACCGGTTGAGTGGGACGATCATTTGGATCTGGATAATCTACGAAGGGTCTGCCAGCTCCAGATATAGTTTGAGATTTCTCCGGAATATCAATCTTATTTAATCTAAGCGCAAAAAGTTCAGCGGTATCCCCTGTTTGGGCCCTGATATCAAAATCAGTTCCGCTGCCTAACCAAAGATCCCCGACGGTTATAATTCCATCTTTTAATTCACAATTACCGCTAATAGGAACCACTAACCAACACCCGGCTTCAAGTCCGCGCAGCTCGCTATCGGAGCTGATTTTGTAATGAAGCAATGTTCCTCTCTTGTCGGTTAATCGCCTACAACAAAGTCCTTCTCCAAACTCTTCTTCACCCTCCGCAATACTCAATTTCTGCCAATTCACCCAACCATTCTCCGAAAACTCAAGTCATCAATTTAAGGTCTTTTTTATCCTAGAGAAAAGGTTGTTCAGCGTATTACCCGCATAGGTCGAACGAAGCGAAGCGGCTTGGACTGAAAATTCATGACTGATCATGTCATCGTGACTGGAATTGTGATTCGCCAAAGCCAGCGATTTTTTTGTTTCTTCTATCAATTCTCTAGGAATCAATCTAATGGAATCACAAAATGACAAACATCTCTCCTCTAGGTCTTCTTCTTCAACACATTCAAGTGCAAGTCCCGCATCGACGGCATCAGCACCCTGCAGGGACTTTCCGAAAATAAGTGCCGAAACCGATTGCTCCCAGTTTAAATAACGCTGAAGGAGCCAAGTGTGACCACCTCCACTATGAATTCCCAGCTGGGTAAATCGAGTATCAAACTTGGCATTGGATGTCACTATTCGAACATCACAGGCAAGCGCTAGGTTCATACCCGCACCCACCGCAGGCCCGTTGATCGCTCCCACCGTAGGAATGGGACACTTAGCTACCGCCAAAAATCCAGAGTAGATGTCATGTAAAAGTTCTGGTTGCTCTCTAGCTTCAAGCAATTCATCAAGCGCGCCACCTCCACAAAATGCGGGTCCCTCAGATGCCAGTACAATCGCCTTAATGCCGCTGTCATCGCAGACCTGGTCTACTGCCACTTTGAGATTCCGACTCATTTCTAAATCGAGGATATTACGCTTCTCTGGATTTGACAGCGTCAATTTTGCGACATGATTAATCTTCTTAATCTGAATCTTCATCCTATCAACAGCACCGTTATATATAATTATTTTTATAGGTTAACAAACTAAAGATAATATTACGCTCGCAGGAGATCAATTAGTCCCTACAGCAAATTAACAGATCCTATTCGACAAGAAAATACACGGAATGTGAATCAGCTACTACCAGTTAAGAAAAGACCAATATTAGCGAGCAAGATCATGAAGAGGGTCGTTAAGGATAATCTAGCCAGAAAGTAGTTTCCAGCTTAAAAAAAGTAAAAAATCAGGTGGCGTGGAGAAGCCTGATGTGATCTAATTTTGCAGCCATCGGAGTCAGGGCATACTGAGTTCGGAGTTCGCACCAAAGGTTGGCATATATTACGGCTTTCGTGATGTTCCGTTATAAGATCGGAGCTGAAATATAATACTTCTAACCCCCTTCGCGATACTTCTTGTAGCCTATAGACTGCTTTGATAATTTCGATAATAGCGAAGTAAATTAGAGTTGTTTGTGTAAGGATGATTATTTTTTGAACTCAACGAATTAATCGATAATCCTATTATATTTTTTTGACAATCTGCAGCCTTTAAGTAGCCAGATAGATACGACTAGGTAATC
>CAJXCR010000153.1 GCA_913051825.1 uncultured Halieaceae bacterium | reverse complement strand
CCATCTACAATTATTTGCGGAAACGTTCTAGCGTCGGGGAAAATCTCAAAGAATGTTTCTCTAGAAAAGTCTTCTGCTAACGTTTTATAGGTAAAATCACATCCGCTTATTTCGGCTAATGCTTTCGCTGCATCGCAATAGGGACACCATGGTTTGCCGTATATCTCTACTTTCATTACGTTTTTCTAGAATTCATTTTCCGGCTGTCAGAACTTTTACTCTGGAGATCGGTTCCATTCCTCATCTGTTAGCTGGGCGGGAACTTGGCCAGATTCGAGAGATTCAATGTCATCACATATGCTATCGACCGTTTTTTTGCTCGAGTCTGATAGATCTTTGAGACCATGAAGCTGACAGGCAGTGTACTTGAGCATCCGCTTATACATTTCTGCGTTTTGAATTTCCGCTGCAAGTGCTTCCGTTTCTTTTATGACTCGCTGAAGGCCTTCCTCGCCAGCTTCAATTCCCTTTATAAGTTTCTCTTTTAGATTCTTAGCCTCTTTTTCGTCCATATGCTCACCCTTCCTATATAAATTGAATTTTTATCTCGGGAATATCCATAGACACTCAATAGATTCTACAATCCTTTTTTAGCAGTAATTCGCCCGAAAAGAACATCAGCTGTGATTTTGGCAGAAGGAAGTTAATTTTGCTATGTCCATCTTTAGAATTGAAAATCAATTAACTAACGATTGGCCCAGCTCCTGCAAGTAATCTATATAAGCAAGCTTAATTTTAGGATCGAAATTTTTCTGATCAGCGGCGAGTTTCACTATAACGACTTGGTTCTTGGGGTGGATATAAATGGTTTGCCCCCAAATCCCTCTAGCTAAAAAATCGTCATCCCAGTTTCTTGGTGTCCACCATTGGTATTGATACCCAGCAGTGTTTGATGATTGAGTATTGTTTCCGGGTAAAAGGTGGCTTTCGGTTGGAGTGGTGGCCTCGCTGATCCATTCAGAGCTAATGATTTTTGCGTTTCCTCTTGTGCCTTTATTAAGAAATAACAACCCGAGTTTTGCATAGTCTCGTGCTGATGCCGACATTCCTCCCATCGCTAGCTCGTATCCCTGTTCGTCCAGCACCCAATGGCCAGGATTCTCCATTCCAAGAGGATGCCAAAACTTTTCAACCATGTATTCAGTCAATGATCTGCCTGTAATTCGAGCTAATAAGATTCCTAGTAATTGGGTGTTTATACTCGCGTAGTGGTTGTAAGTGCCCGGTTCATGTTCTCGTTGAAGCGTATTTATATATTCCAGGTAAGACATTTCCATAACTAGCAGGCCCATTTTATTAATATCAGAATTTGGGTCCGTATAGGTCTCATCAAAGCGCACACCTGAAGACATCTGAAGTACATGCTTGATCGTTACATCCTCAAATGCCTCGCTATCAAGTTCTGGAAGATATTTTTTAATTGGATCAGAAAGGTTTGCAATTAACTTTTCTTCAAGTGCGATGCCAATTAGCGTGGAGACAAAGGATTTAGCTACCGAAAAAGATACGTGAGTAGTAGTTTTCGAATCCCCATGGCGATATTCTTCAAAGAGAAGTTCTCCGTTTTTTAGTATTAAAAAAGACGATGTGTTTGAAATTTCCAGAAATTCTTCAAGGGTAATCTGTTGCCCCAAGAAATTACCCTGAAAATTAATTTTAGTCGGTGCCGGATTAAGTTTCCAGGGATTGGGGCTTGGTGTCATTGTAGAGACTGGAGCAAATCGCTCCATGTGACGGAAATTCGTAAAAAGATCCCCCGTGAACATTGACATGAACCCTGCAGAAGGACCATCTGAAGGTGTTCCTCCTATGGTCACTGACTGAGCGTTGGAGAGTTCTGAAAATTGCATGATTGCAACAAAGACAGTGAGAGCGGCTTTGGTTTTGATTTTTGTGAGCATAATGAAACCATCAGTAGTTTTAAAAAGTAGTGTAACATTAATCAGGCGCTTTCTGATTCCGTGTTTAGGATTCTATATCCTAGGCTAAAATATAATCCATCGTTATTCACTATGTGGTTTTCTATGTTATTGCATCGATGTGAAGGATAAACTTGAGCACTCTTGTACTTCAATCTCACATGACACCGTTACCTCACTCTTGGATTGAGCAGTGTTTATTGTCTGTTCGGACCTGGGCTCGGAATAGATCTTTTGCTTATAAGTTTATTGGTGATGAGACTTTCCAGCTAGTGGACACATTAGTTAGGGATAGGTACAAGGATCGGCCAGTTATACTAAGTGATCTAGCTAGATTGATTGAAATGCAGCGTGGATTGAAGGAGGGGTTTAATGCCGTCATCTGGCTTGACGCAGATACATTGATATTAAAAACAGATGCGTTTCATCCACTCGAGAGTGAATTTGTCGTTGGGCGAGAACATTGGATTCAAGAGGGTAATAATGGCAGTCTAGCGGCACATTCAAAGGTACATAATGGCTATCTCTATGCGCAAGAAGGAAGTGTTTCATTGCCATTTTATGCTGGTGTAGCGAGTCGCTTTCTTAAGTCACAGCGAGGTCAAATTCCGGATCAATTTATCGGACCGAAATTGTTAACAGCCTTGCATAACGTTGTTCAATTTGAAGTGCAAGAGACCGCAGCAGCATTTTCTCCAGCAGTTATCAAGGACATTATAAATGGAGGAGGTCCTGCCCAAGAGCTTCTGATCTCCTGTTCAAAGACCTTACCTGAGGCCGTAAATTTGTGTGCCTCCTCGGTTCGAAAAGGCGAATTATCGGATGATGATATGCTTAAATTGATACAGAAGGGCGAAAGTTTGGTTCTGTAATGACGATATTTTTTCTAATGATTTGAGAGCACTTTATCCAGGGTCTTTAGCGTCTTTGATGCGCTCTACGTCTATTTGACCTATTT
>CAJXCR010000152.1 GCA_913051825.1 uncultured Halieaceae bacterium | reverse complement strand
CAATAAGTAGTTGGGATCTTGGAGATATTGTGGGAGCAAAAGGAAATATACAGCGCTCAGGAAAAGGAGAGTTATATATTGATATGAAAGAAGCGCAACTTTTAACTAAGGCCCTTAGGCCGCTACCCGATAAATATCATGGTCTGTCCGATCAAGAAACCAGGTATCGGCAGAGATACGTTGATCTAATTGTAAACGATGACTCGAGAAAAATTTTTGAAATTAGGTCTAAAGCAGTTAGTTTTATTCGTCAATTTATGGATTCTAGAGACTTTCTCGAAGTAGAAACTCCAATGATGCACTCTATTCCAGGAGGTGCTGTAGCTCGACCTTTTATAACTCATCACAATGCTTTAGGCCAAGACATGTTTTTACGCGTAGCTCCTGAGCTATATTTGAAACGCTTAATTGTAGGTGGTTTTGACAAAGTTTATGAATTGAATAGAAATTTTCGTAATGAAGGAGTGTCTACAAGGCACAATCCTGAGTTCACAATGTTAGAGTTTTACTGGGCGTATGTTGATTATCGTGATGCGATGAAATTTACTGAGAATCTCATACGAGACTTATTTAATACGGTGATTGGTGAGGATTGTTTAGAGTATCAAGGCGCTGAGTTAGATCTGACTAGATCTTTTGAGGTAATGACGGTAGCTGAAGCTTTAATTCGTTATAATAAGCGTCTGGAAAAAGCGCACCTTTATGACTTAGATAAATTAAGAAATTACTCACAAACAGTAGATGTAGAGCTTAATGAAGCCTGGAATGTGGGTAAGATACAAATAGAAATTTTCGAAAAGACAGTTGAACCACTGCTAATTCAACCAACCTTCATTACTGAATATCCAGTAGAAGTTTCACCTTTAGCTAGAAGAAATGATCTAGTGCCAACGGTAACTGATAGATTTGAACTATTTATTTGTGGGCGTGAGTTGGCAAATGGATTTTCGGAGCTTAACGACTCTGAAGATCAAGCTGATAGATTTGATACACAAGTAAAAGAAAAGGATGCAGGTGATTCGGAGGCAATGCATTTTGATTTTGATTATATTCGAGCGCTAGAATATGGGATGCCTCCTACAGCAGGAGTGGGAGTCGGTATCGATCGCTTGATAATGTTGCTAACCAATTCAACAACCATTCGTGAGGTGCTGCTTTTTCCGCACCTCCGAGCTGAATATTAGTTGATATTTCGCTAGAGTATAAAAATTCATTTCTCAGATTTTGGTAATGACAATATGCGGAGAACCAATTTTAGTTTAGTGCTTTTCTCTATTATTTTGATTAGTGCGTGTGTATCGAAGCCGACTGAAAACGGTCATATGAATAACAATGAGGTGTCATCTCAACTAAATCAAGGCGAGAACGAATTTACAACTAAGCCTATGAAATTAGGTGGTAAAAACATCTCATGGCTAGAACAAGGTTTCAAGGCGCTAGCCGATGGAAACCATATTTCTGCTGTTCAATTTTTTCAACGTTACTCCAGGGTCAATAATACACTCGCCGCTGACTGGGAGGCTTCTATTGCTATAGCATACGTGAGTATGCTTCCCGGTAGTCCATTTTATGATATGAAAGCGGTCAGGATCAGCTACACTCAGCTATCGGCATGGTCTATTGATGATTCGTCAGTAAATTCCCAAATAGTTTTAATGCGTGATGCATTAGAAGCATTTGTTTCTTTGCACCGGGAGCTAAAGGATCTTGAGAGAGATAATGAGCTTCTCGAGGCTACTCTAGCTAAGCGCGAGAGTGCTCTCAGACGACTGCGTGAGCTGACTCTGGGCCAGCAACGGGAAGCCGCACAATAAAAGTTGAACCTTCTTCCTCGCGACTTTTCACTTCAATTGTTCCTCCCATAGCAGTACAAAACTCCCTGCATATGGCCAAACCTAAGCCAGTTCCTCCATAATTAGCACTCATCGTGCTGTCTGCTTGCATAAAAGCCTCAAATATTTTTTCTTGCTGCAATTTATTTATTCCTATGCCTGTATCACTAACTGAAAACTCTAGCCAATTTGGCTGCGTATCATCCATTTTTGCACATACTTTGATTTGTCCTTTTCTTGTGAATTTATAAGCATTACTCAATAGATTGGTAAATATTTGGCCAAACTTTGTTCCATCGCTGCACATCAACGGAAGAGAGTCTAAATTTTTTATCTCCAACTTGTTTTCGTTCTGATTAAGCAATGGCTCAAGTGACTGACAAACTTGGGTTATAATCTCTTGTGGATAAAAATCTTCATTGTGAAACGTCATTTTACCAGTTTCTATTTTTGAAAAATCAAGAATGTCATTTATTAGATTGAGTAAATGGCGTCCAGAGCCTACAACTCTATCGAGATCTTGATAGAACTGATTTCGGTTAAGCTGATTTGCATCATCTCTTAGCAAGTCTTGGAGTAGTTCGCTGTAACCAATTATTCCAGTGAGAGGAGTCCTAAATTCATGACTGACATTTGCAACGAAGCGTGTCTTTACCTTATTCGCGTCATCCGCAGAATCTCTAGCTTCCCGGACTTCATTAATGGCAATTTTTAACTTATCCGACATGGTGTTAAATGCGCGACCAAGATCACCTAGTTCGCCTTCATCGTGCGGGAGATTAATTCTATAGTCTAAATTTCCGCTACCAAACTGTTCAGTACCTACTCGAAGGCGTTTTAGAGAGCTATTAGTATATTTGATTAAGAAGAAACCCAAAATGGTGGTTAAAAAGATTGATGTGATGAAACCGATTGCATTAATCGTATCACTCAGAGCGATGGTGTTATCAATTTCACTTTCCCGCTGTGTGGCAAGCAGAGTCTGTTGTTCAGATAGCTCTGCTAGGTGAATCAAGGTATTTTTGAATGGCATCGTATCGTTAACGTTTACTGATAGCTCTGGCAGATTATATTCTTGATAGAACGTTCGCCAAATTTTTAGTAATTTTTGACTGCTTTCCCACAGTTTTTCATATTTTTCATTGGTTGATTCGGGTTTCTGTATTCCCAGCTCAAGAATCTTATTCAGGATCTTGTTCACGTTTTCATCAGCTAGATCTCGTTCTGCTTGACCTAGAGATTGACCAGTCGTTCTGAAGATAGCAAGTTCTTGCGTGGCCTG
>CAJXCR010000151.1 GCA_913051825.1 uncultured Halieaceae bacterium | reverse complement strand
GGTTGGGGTGTTGAGTCTGGTTGCCTAACACGACTTGGTTGGGGTGGAGATTTAATTACTAAGAAGAAATATAGAAATTTCGAGCTTCGGTTAGATTGGCGAATTTCAGATGCAGGTAACAGTGGTATTTTTATTCGTGGAGATGAAGAAGGAAGCTCAATATCTCAGACAGCGCATGAAATGCAAGTTTTGGATAATTTTAGTCATTGGGACCGTCATGATCCTAAACATCGAGCTGGAGCTTATTATGACATGATCGCTCCAGATCATGACACATCGAAGCCAGTTGGTTTTTGGAACCGCGTTTATATTCTTGCGAATGAAGAACATGTAGAGTTTTGGCTGAATGGCAAAAAGACGGCAAGCTTTGATCAGGGAAGCGATTATTGGAATAATCTATATCGAGAGAGTAAATTTTCTGATAGACCACGTTATGGTTCTCTATTCTCAGGATTAATAGGCCTGCAAGATCACTGGGACAAGGTTTGGTATCGGGCCATAAGAATTAGAATATTAGATAAAGGAGTTTTGCCAGTAGGTCCTAATTGAAAAGAATTCTACTTCCTAAGGGTTTATTGTCTTTTTCGAATTATTTTTACCGTCGATTTACTTGTGGCTGTGAGTTTTCCAGAAGAATCGTGAAGTTCTCCTTCTAAAAACGCGATCCTATAAGATTCGCTTCTAACCCGGCCCGAGGCAATAACTTTTCCAGCGCGAGTGGGTGCTATGTAATGCGTACTCATTTCAATAGTAGACACTCCTATGACTTCCTGTTCTATGGCATATGCGGCATGGCTCATTGCAGCGTCCAGCATCGCCGAGACGAAGCCGCCCTGCACTATATCGGTGGAATGGCAATATTCATTTCCAACAACAAACTTATAGATGCAGCTTGGGGGAGTTGTAGAAACATTCTCTACATTGCCTCCCAAAAGGTTTATAAATTCTGGTTTATGTGCATTAAATTTGACAATTAATTCTTCTTCATTTGATTTCATGAAATGCTTGCTCTGAAAAGGTTAATTTAGAATAGCAAATCGAAGTGAATTGCCGATCAATTCAATTCTAAATAGCGAGCCATAAAACTAAATACATCTGCTTGGAGCATATATGTAGGGAGTTTTTCAGAGACCGCAACATTATTTCCAAAAATTGGCACGTTTGCTCCAGTATGCTCTTCAGCTTCGAAATTACTTGTAGCGTAGTTAATGGCTAAAATGCCACCTTCTTTTGTAAAGATTCTAGCAATCTTTCCAGGGGTATATACCGGCACAGGATACTCAGAAAATAAGCTTTTATCTGGGACTATTTGGGCGGCATGAGTGTGGTCTGATGTTACTAGGATTAAGGTGTCAGGATTCTCTTTTGCATATTCTAGAGCAACTGATACCGCATCGATAAGCTGATCTAGCTCTCCTACGGAGCCGCATGGCTTTCTCTCATGAGATTGCTTGTCGATAGATGCTGATTCGATCATTAAAAAAAATCCGTCACGGTTTTCATAAGACAATTGCTTTATCGCCATTTTTGACATTTCTTTGAGTGTTGGTGTGTCCATAAAATTCGAGTTAGCTATGCAATTCATCGGAGAAGGTAAAGTTACTTCCCCAAAATAATTATTGATGTGATTTAGCATGCTCTTTTTTGGTGCTTCAGCAGAGCGACCTGCTTCTCCTTTCAGTTTAACCGGCAGGTGCTCTTCAGCGAAGAGCCCTAATACTTTGTCATTTGGATGAAGATGATCTATCTCTTTCCATGAGTTAATTATGGTAAATCCATTTTCTGCTGCAAGCTTCATAGCACTGCTTTGGCCTGCTTCGTTATTCGCGGTAAAGTACTGACGGCCCCCACCAAGCAGTAAGTGGACGTTGGATTTTGCTAGTTGCTCAGATATTGATCCTAGGCCGCCATTTGCCTTTAGATCATCAATGCAGCTACCCAATTCAATTCCATATTTAACGATATCTACCATTGCAGCTGGACTTTCACAATAGCGACTGCTTACATGTGCGGCGAATGACGCCGGCGTTGCATCAGTTATGCTCGATGTGGTTACTAACCCAGTTCGATATCCCTTTCTGTTAGCAAGTTCTACAATAGTTGGCAGATCTAAATCTTTTCCCGCAGATGTTGCTATACGGCCGCGACTAGTTACTTGACCAGTTGCTAGAGCTGTCGCCGTATTAGCTGAATCCGCTACATAAACGGGCAGTCCAGAAACTTCATCTATCGTTAGTACTTGGGCAACGCCTCGAAAAGGCATTTTATCAAGTAGCAGAGTTCCGCGAGATCCTACTAGATAGTTTCGGGCTATAGTAATTTGATGATCATCCATACCATCGCCAATAATTAAAATAACGGATTTGGTCGAGTCGGCTAACGCGTTAGTGGCAGATATGAATGAAGCTAGAATAAGCGTTAAAACAAAGTGTCTATGAATGGCCATTAATCTCTAGTTCTTTTAGAAAAAAAAGCATTATAGGTTAGTTTTCCTGCAGATCTTTTAATTTTGCCACAAAAAATTTGTTCAATAGTAGTGCTATAGCGCCCTATAAAGGTGCGCAATATGTGGGTTTTTATTTTAACCTTAATATAATCACTTGAAAATCAATTACTTAAAAAAACCGTTTCGATTGGCATAGGAATTGCTCTCAAATCATTAGACTGATGAAGAGGTTCTTATGAACAAAATAATTCTCAATCAAAAAGTAAAGAAAAATTTTGCTTATGTATACGGGATGGTTTGATCAGCTTTTATATTGACTCAATTTAGTTAACGAGAAATAAATAAGTAGTTAAGGCCTAACAAAAATATTAACGGGGACACGCATGATCAAAAATATTTCCACTATTTTAGTAACATTTTTATTCGCCTCATTTCCTACTTTTGCCCAGGATATAAGTGGAGCGAATACATCCTGGATTTTAACAGCGACGGCACTTGTTCTGTTTATGACAATCCCTGGACTCTCTCTATTTTATGCAGGGTTGGTTCGTGCGAAGAATGTACTTTCCGTGCTTATGCAGTGCTTCGCATTAACTTGCTTGATGTCTTTGATTTGGTTCGCCGTCGGTTATACGATTGCCTTCGGGAGTGATGGAGTAGAGCAAGGACTGTGGATAGGCGATTTTGGTAATATATTTCTCCACTCGATCACTATTGATTCTACTAATGGATCTATACCTGCGAGCTTATTCGTAATTTTTCAGATGACATTTGCCATTATAACACCAGCATTAATCGTGG
>CAJXCR010000150.1 GCA_913051825.1 uncultured Halieaceae bacterium | reverse complement strand
AGGTAGGCAATTGTTCCATAACCTGATGAAGGCTCATCCCCCGCTGCTAGCACGGTCCAGCCATTGGTGATGAGGCGCGTCGCTTCTTCTTCTAATTCATCTACCCATACCCCAATGTGTCTGCTGTCTGGAAGTCGTTTCGGATCATAAAAGATGCTCGTGCCTTGAACTATCTCTAAGCGCTGAGGGCCTTGTCTGGAATAGGTTGCTCTAACTGATATGTCACGCAGACCTTCTTCTGGGGTCCAGAAAGGCAGCGGATCAAATGTCTTAATAGGGAGCCAGTCTAGATTTAGATCGGCACCGATTTGCTTGCAGCATAGATCTATATCTTCTACGGCCATCCCTATATGATATGTTTTCGAAAGATCAATACTCATTGTTATGTATCCGCTTGGGTTTTATTTCCTGCTCAATCCTTAAGTATAAGATGTATCGAGTCAATACACGATTGAGTTAGCTAATGTACTCTTTTATCCACTTTGGACTATCTCCTGTATTCAGTCGCTCTGGCCAGTCCGCCGTTCTTCGATCACCATAAACTCGAACTCTTTCATCGCTAACCAAGGCGTCTTTAAATTCGTCAAATGATACGTAATACATAAATGACATTTCTCTTTCACTAATTTGCCAGCCTAGTGAAGTTCTTTGGTACTTATCTTTATAGCGCAGAGCGGCAATCAAAGCGGTCTCTTCTCTACTGACCTCTGCATGCGATGTGACCACTCCCGTTGCCTGGTCTGGGTCGTCATCTGCAAAACGCACCACATTACCATGTGTTACATGGTTGCTGGCTCCAAGGACTGCAAATCTATCTTGATAAGTGCTTTTTATCGCGTCTATGCCGTGAGCACTGAAGACACCATCTGCAGATGTCAGACTTGCTGTTTTTGTAAACAGCCGTTCAATTCCCTCAAAATCGTGTTCATCCATAATGATGCCGTACATCACAATTAGGTCTCTTATTTGATCTTTATCTTCAAGGCGTTTTATACGGTCTTCAAGTGCTAAGGTTGTACCCATACATTTCTCCAGGGTTGTGGATTTTCTTAATAATTTACTGGCTTTTAAAAAGTTGGATCATAATTTACTGCGTTTTATTCATTCTGATAGTGTCACTTTCTAGCGGTTTTCCAAGCATTTCTTCGGCTACTTCCCCCTTAGAATGTGCCTCGGCAAGAAGTTTGTTGTACATAATCTTTTTTGTAGGAGTAACGCAGAGTATCAAGCGGGTTGGCGAATCTAGTATTTCAGACATGGATTCAGGATTGTCTGGAGAATTCTTTTCTGAGAGGGCTTTGTAAAACCATCTCTTGGTATCATCATCGTCAAGGAGCACGCCTTTGCCCTTAAAGGTGATAGCTCCCACCGGGAGATTTTGTGCATCATTTTCATAGGCGCGAGAGCTAACTGTGACAGACACACGATTATCTCTGCGAATTGCCGCCGCACGGTGACGATTAGCTAGAAAGGTCAGCCAGATCTTATCATTTTTCCAAATAAAGCTATGAATCACACCGACAGGCCATCCGTCTTTTGTAGACCACATCAAAGTACATTCCATTGCATTATGCATAATCATATCGACTTCATTCTCGTTGAAAGGGTATATAGAAACCGCTTCCGGGTAGGCTAGTTTAGGCACGATATAGTCTCCAATTTCTCTTCTAGCACTGTTTTCTCAATCTTTCCCATGGAGTTTCGTGGGAAATCTTTTTCTCGAATGAAGTAAACTTGGCGAGGACATTTGTAACTGGCAATATTGCTTTTGCAGATAGTAAATACTTCGTCTGCAGTTAAATCTTCATCGTTTCGAGCAATAAAGGCGACCGGGATTTCACCCCACTTAGAGTCAGCAAGTTTTACTACCGATACTTCGACAATTCGAGGGTCCTTTAACAGGAGTTGTTCTATTTCGGCGGGGTAAATGTTTTCTCCACCAGATTTAATCATGTATTTTGATCTTCCTTTGAAGGAGAGTTCACCCCTAGCGCTTCTTGAAAAGAGATCCCCGGTATGAAACCAGCCATCTCTAAACTCTGCTTTATTAGTATTTTCAGCATTCCAGTATCCGCTAAATAGGGTAGGGCCTTTAACGACCATTTCCCCAATTTCATCTTCACATACCTCGTTGCCATCATGATTCAGAATACGAATTTCACATAGTGAGCTTTTTCGCTTCGTTAGGTCATTTGGTTCTTCGCCAATTGGAATCATTCGCGCTGAGGCTGGGGGAAATCCAGTTTCGGTAGAACCAAAACTATTAAGAAAAGGGGCATTAAGTCTCTTTGTAGTTCTAGAAATGACGTCACCTGGCAGCAAGTCAGGCATTGAGCCTGCTACTCTTATTCCCTTAACCACGGTACCTGATTGATCCAATTTATCTAGCAGTGGTTCGATAGTGGCGGGCACCAACATCAACCAACTCAGATGATATTTTCCAATGATAGTAGCGAGTGACTCTGTGTCAAAACCATCGCAAATAATTACAGGCGAACCCATCATGAGACTTGATAAGCTATGTTCCGTTCCCCCCATATGAAACATCGGAGCCCAGGCAACATAAGCGTCACCTTGTTGAATCTTTAGATCCATATGAAAGTTGCACATCCTTGCTATCAGTGCTCGATTACTGATAATCGCCGCTTTAGGTAATCCGGTAGTGCCGCTCGTATAAAGTAGTAGGAGGCCTTTTTCTGGATCGGACGCGGGTGTGCTCCGACTCGGTTCTAAACTAAGTGAGAGTTTTAAGCTATCCTCAAGTGATGAGACTGTCTGATTTAGTTTCACATCAGCACTCTTAAGTAATTCATTAAATCTTTCCGAGCAAAAGACTAACACTGGCTCTACAAGCTCAATACAATGCTTGAGTTCGTATGGACCTAGTCGCCAGTTTATGCAGGATATTTGTGCGCCGACCCGCGAGCATGCTAGCTGAAGCGCTATGTACTCAACTCGATTTTCCGAAATTACAGCTATGCAATCACCTTCAGAAACTGTCTTTTCCTCGAGCAGACTTGCCAGCTGGTCCACAAGTTGTAATAGAGTTCGAAAGGTCCAGGTTTGCTCGTTTTGAACAATTGCTATTTTCTCCGGGTTCCACCGTGCAGTTGATGAGAATAGGCTGTAGACAGTAGAGCTTGCAGAATACATTATTAAATTAACCTTAAAAAGTTTTCTTAAATATTTGTTTTTATTAAATTAAACGCGCATTACTAATTTCTTGAGAAGCGAATTGAAACGAGACAGTTTAGTTCCTTGTAAAGTTTAAGTACATCCGAAATGGCAAGTTTT
>CAJXCR010000149.1 GCA_913051825.1 uncultured Halieaceae bacterium | reverse complement strand
CTTCAATGGGATCTCAAATATCTATTCAGCTGACAGGAGTTGTAGCTACGGTTATATATACCGCTGTAATGAGTTTTATTTTATTTAAAGCGGTTGATTTTACCATTGGCCTTAGGATAGATGAGGAAGATGAAACTCAGGGTCTTGATTTGGTGCTTCATAACGAAAGAGGATATGATTTGTGACCTAGAGTTCTTTTTCCTCACCAGTTTGTAACTTTATTCCAATCTCGGCAAGCACGATTTTTTCTTTTTCAATGGCTTGCCGAGTTAAAGGATGAGCTTCAAGCCAGTTTTTTTGAAAGTGCAGTGTTAAAGTAGAGTTTTTAGCAGTTAGTTCTAAGTTTAATTCGCCAGATGGTTGCTCAGTGTATTTTAGGAGCACTGAAAGCCTGATTAAAGCTATCATTCTTGATAGTTGTTTGCCGTCTTTTTTTGAAACATGTCCTAGGAAGAAGTTTTTAATCTTGCCGCGGTGAGTATTTGTTAGTAGTGATAATTTTTCTTGCTCACCTTGAGAAAATCCAGGTAAATCTGAGTTTCTAAGAAGATAAGATGAGTGTCTATTGTAATGCTTATGTGAAATAAGCATACCAATCTCATGGGTGAGTGATGCCCAATATAGGATGTCGTTATCATGAGAATTCAGCTCCCATGCCTTTTTTACAGAATGAAAAAATCGTTGAGTGCGTTCTGCTACAGAAAAAGCCTCAGTCTGATCTACTCCATATCGGTGCATCAGACCTTTTATGGTTCTCTCTCTTACATCTTCATGACTCAATCTGCCCAGCAGGTCATATACGACGCCTTCTCTAAGAGCGCCTTTTGAAATTTTCATCGAAGTTATATTCATTGTAGAAAATATGGCAAGGGAAATAGCAGCGCCGGTGACGATGACGTTTCGTCGACTTTCATTCAATCCCTCAATTTTGACCTTGTCAAAATCACTAAACATCAAAATATGTTCTTTAAGTTGGTGTAGAGCTTCAAGATTGATTCCAGTCTCTGTCCAACCATTTGTGATGGCAATTGTTTCAATAGATTGAAGTGTTCCAGATGATCCAACACAATCTCCCCACCCTGCAGCCAGAAATTTGCTAGAAATATGTGAAATTTCTAATGCGGCGGCATCGTAGGCGGCTTGAAACGCTTTCTTAGTTATTTTTCCATTAGGAAAATGTTTCTCTGCGAATGACACGCAGCCAATCTGGAGGCTATCGAGAATTAGTGGTTCAAACTTTTGGCCTATGATGAATTCGGTGCTTCCTCCTCCTATGTCGATAACTAATCTCGAGTTCGAATCATCGGCTAAGGAATGTGCTGCTCCAAGATATACTAGTCGCGCCTCTTCTCGACCGTAAATCACTTCTATGGGAACGCCTAAAATTTCTTGTGCAGGTTCTATAAAGTCTAGTCTGTTTTTTGCTTTGCGCAGAGCATTGGTGCCTACTACTCGAACATTTTTATTGCTAAATCCTGAAAGCATTTCTCTGAATCTAGAAAGGCAAGCTAGACCGTTTTTTATTGATGTTTCAGATAATTTTCCATTATGAAGGCCTGCGCCAAGCTGAATCTTCTCAGAAAGAGCATCTATCGGACGAAGTTCACCGTGATCTATCTTTGTGATCAACATATGAAACGAATTGCTACCAATATCAATAGCAATTAAATGTGATTTACCTTCAGATACTTTTATTGTTTTCTCCAATTTCCAACTTACCTGCACAAGAAAAGGTGCTCTGCTAGATTAAATGGCCAAGTTTTTTATGTGAAGAAAATGTTTTAGTTGAAAGTCTCTGCAAGAATTGAGGTCGATAAAGTGCCAAATAAAATGGCAATTAAAAAGCTAAATATAAGCACTTTTGGTGTGGTTTTTTCTAATTCAGTATATGGATCATTACTGCTAAGTGTTCTGTATAAAACTGGCCATTCGATCGCTGCACCAAAGACAAACGCTGAAAATGCCGCTACCAAAACAGTATTATTGTAATCCATACCAGTATCGGGCAAAGCTTTACTTAATATAAAGACAGATAATAATCCCCCAATACTGCCGCTGACACTCATGATATAGAATTTACCGACGCTGTTTTTAGCGAAATTCCATTCAAAAATAAAAACCCCACTTTTTCTTGGAATAGTATATGCGGAACGTCCTATTTTTGCCCCTATTAAATGGAACCATTCATGAAAAATAGCAGCGGTTACTACGCCTAGAAAAATTGCAGCAAAGTGGGCGCAAACGTCTCTACCATGAGGAATATGAAGAAACAAGAATTTACTAATAACAATAAAAGCTAAAAAAGCTATGAAAATCAAAGCTATATGGACAAAAGCATGCTTTGATAACCAGATGAGTTGCTGGTCTTGATTTTTAATGAAATTTTTATAAAAGTATTCCATTAGATCCCATTAGCCCTGTGTTGAAGTATTTTACGAGGTTTAGGAAGCATCGGATTGCTTTGTCAGTCTATCATCCTAGTTTTGATCCGTTTGGCAATGGTTTGTCTGCAGTGGCGAGGACAACCGCACCATCTTTTCCATAAAAACCAGTCACTAAACATTCTGAAATGATTGGTCCAATTTGTTTAGGCGGAAAGTTTATGACGGCAAGAATTTGCTTTCCCACCAAGTCATTTGGTGTGTATAGGTCAGTGATTTGAGCGCTCGACTTCTTTAGCCCAATTTCTTCGCCAAAATCAATGGTTAAAATATATGCGGACTTGCGAGCCTCGGGGAATGTATTGGCCGATAATATAGTGCCAAGTGCAAATTCTATTTTCTCGAAATCTTGCCAAGCGATAAGCTTATCCATTAACAAACCCCTGACCCTAAAAACCTGGAAGCTAAGCTGCGTTACTAGTCATCAATCACAATTCGTGGGACACGTTTTGGCATTCTCGCTGTTAGTTCGTATCCAATCGTATTAGCTGTATTTGCTATCTCATTGAGAGGTAGACCATCTCCCCATAGGACTACCTCATCACCGATCTTAGCAGAAATATTTGAAATATCGACAGTGATCATGTCCATAGATACTCGGCCTGCTAATGGCGCTCGTTGCCCATTAATTAAAACTGGAGTTCCGATAGGGGCCTGTCTTGGATATCCGTCACCATATCCCACACACACCGTAGCGATCTTGCTATTTTCTCTTGCGGTCCAACTCGATCCATATCCGACGGAACTCCCTTTTGGAACTTCTCTGGTGGCAATGACTTCAGAAGTTAGAGTCATGACTGGTTTAAGTGCAGAGTATTTTTCATCATTTACTGCAAACGGAGAATTCCCATAAAGCATATATCCTGGTCGAATCCA
>CAJXCR010000148.1 GCA_913051825.1 uncultured Halieaceae bacterium | reverse complement strand
AAGTAAGCCAATACAGATTACATAGTGAAAGACACATATCGAGACCTCCGAGAATTTATTTCCCAACTTGAAGTTCAGAATGAACTCAAGCGCATAAAATTTGAAGTAGACCCGAAACTGGAGATTACTGAAATTTCCAGTCGAGTACTGGGTAAAGCCGGGCCTGCTCTTTTATTTGAAAACACAAAAAATTCTAGCTTTCCACTCCTAGCAAATCTCTTTGGCACGACACGCAGAGTGGCCATGGGAATGGGAGAAGATGATGTAGGATCACTGAGAAAAATAGGGGAACTCCTTGCCTACCTTAGACAACCGGAACCACCCAGCGATTTTAAATCTATCCTTAAAAAAGCACCATTATTTAAACAGATCATTAACATGGGAACGAGCGTATCAAGAAATCCTCCTTGTCAAGAAAATCAATATTTTGAAAGCGATATAGACTTAACGATGCTTCCCATACAAACATGCTGGCCAAATGATGCTGGGCCATTAGTAACATGGCCTCTAGTAATTACTAAAGGCCCAAAAAAAAATCGACTAAACATTGGTATCTATCGTATGCAGTACCTAGATAAAAATAGGTTAATTATGAGATGGCTCAACCATCGTGGAGGAGCAATCGATTATCGTGACTGGACTATTGAATACCCCAACAAACCTTATCCCGTAGCAGTTGCACTTGGAGCAGATCCAGCTACCACTTTAGGTGCAGTGACACCCGTACCCGATACGCTACCCGAGTACTCATTCGCTGGCTTATTAAGGGGAAATAAGACCTTAGTAGCCGATTGTATTACTCCAATGTGCAAAGAAGCAGGCATAAAAGTGCCAGCCACAGCTGAATTTATATTAGAAGGATATATCTCTCCGGGAGACACTGCACCAGAAGGCCCTTTTGGAGACCACACAGGCTACTATAATGAGGTTGAAGAATTTCCAGTCTTTAATGTAACTGCGTTGACACATAGAAATTCTCCAATCTACCACAGCACATATACCGGAAGACCACCTGATGAACCTTCAATACTGGGCGAAGCGCTAAATGAAATTTTCATTCCGATTTTACAGAAGCAATTTCCTGAGATAGTTGATTTTTATCTCCCACCAGAAGGATGTTCTTACCGGGTTGCTGTTGTGTCTATCAATAAAGAATATGCTGGTCATGCAAAAAGAATAATGTTTGGTACTTGGTCTTTTCTAAGACAATTTATGTACACCAAGTTTGTAATAGTAGTTGACAATGATGTGAGCGCAAGAAGCTGGGAGGACGTTATATGGGCTATTAGCACTCGGATGGATCCAAGAAGAGATTGTGTTTTTATAGATAATACTCCAATCGATTACTTGGATTTCGCTTCACCAACGTCTGGTCTGGGATCTAAGATCGGATTAGATGCGACGAATAAATGGCCAGGCGAATCAAACCGGGAATGGGGATGTCCAATTGAGATGGATAAAAACATTCGCGAAAAAGTAGAGGGTTTCTGGAAACACCTTGGACTTGATTAGGTTTTATTCCAAAAAAGACCTAGGCGTATTCAACTTAAAGGAGAGCTAACTTTCTACTAATCTTTTCCCCAAGTCTCATTCCTTTTCTAAAATATCTCAAGCTTTCCTCAGAATCACCCAGTAAAGCTGATAAATTTCCAAGTTCCATACAGGCCTCTGGAGAGGGATTAATTGACAGACTTTTCAGAAAAAACTCTCGCGCTTCATCAAACAAATCTAAATTAGTTGCTAACTTGCCAAGACAAAACAATAGATCTCCATCATTTTCTTTCTCCGGCAACCATTCTTTAAGAATTTTGAATCTCCGTTTTACATCTCCTTCTTCTATAAAAGGAACTAATTTAACCAGGGAAGCATCCCACTTCTGTCGCAATGTAGAAAACAACAAATCTTCAGCACGAGCATAGGCTGAATTATTTATTAACAAAACAATATATTGATGAATTAATGGAATTTCGGCTCTAATATTCATTGGGATTTTTCCCCAACGACTACTTAACTCATTAACTGGATCACCACTGTCAAGACGAAGCTGCAAAACACCTAAATAAATGCTTTGTTCAATATGAATTAATTTCTGGGGTGAAAAGATTTTATATTTCTTAACTTCTTCTACCAACTTCAGAAGGCTACTCCAGTCCTTTACACCTAAGTAAGCTTTGCATAGCAACTCTAGGACATAAGGATGGCGTTCTGCATTTCTTCTAGCGCGAACCAAAGTTGCCAAAGCTTGTTCATACTGTCCGGCTTCTAATCTCATCTCTGCTTGAGTTAATTCAATAGCAATTCCGGCATTACCATCGGACTTTTCCGCAGCCTGCAAATATTCAAAAACCCGCTCATTCTCCCCTAACTTATAACTCGCTCTCGCAGCCATGAGATAATTTAATAAAGGAGTTTCACTATGTTTTGCACTTTTTAAAAAAACATTCCTAGACTTTTCCCAATTACCCTCTATCCAATTAATAATGCCATCATTAACCAGCTTAGCCGAGCGCTTGGATCCTCTAAATTCTAGCCATAACTTAAAACTCCCATGACTCACGGCAAGCTTTCGAAGCAAACGTAATGACGCGTAAAAAATCAACAATACTAATATCAAGACTGCGATAGCGAACCAAACACTACTTTCGATCGTGTATCCTCCTATAGCAATAAGAACATAGCCTGGTTCAGTTTCGATGAGTGAAATTATGAAAACACCCATTAAAAGAGCGAGCAGAGATAAAAGAAGCAACACCCTCATTAATTCAATTTCCTATAAAACCATCGTCAATAAATTTCTCCAACTCTTGTATCGATTCAAAAAAATTTGTTGGACTTTGGATTATTTGAACTTTTTGCAGCGCATCAATCTCATTATTCAAAGCCAAGATATTTGCTCTCTTGGAACTGGAACCGTGGATTTCATCTAACAAAATATTTGCCTGCTCCAGACTGAGTTTATATAAAGCAGTATCTTGAGATAAAACAGCCAGTTGAGCGTGTTTCAAAAGTACGCTGATATTTTTCTTTGATAAAACTAGAAGTTTGGTATCTAAAATTTCCTTGTTCTGACTATCGCTTTTTGTAATTACGATGAAGTTAGATAATTTTTTTAGTGCCTCATTAAAAGTAAATCGTAGTTTATTTTCACTCAGAATTTGTCGTTCCTGATTCTCATCGGTTTTATTAGATGGAGATAACTCTAAAATCTTTAAAGATTCGACCTGTGAAATTAATGTAGAAATCCGAGAAAGCAAGTTATCAACATCGATGATTATCTTTGACTTTAGCCTAGCCACATCGTTAGACAAAACTTTTCGAACAAAATTAAACTCTGATTTATTTAATTTCATTAGAAGTCCATCAACTACTTCTGCAATCGCAATCGCTGAATCAATATCTCCCATTAACTGCAACCTTTGATTTGCTGCTCTAAGTAGATATAACGCTTCGGAAACATCCAAAATATATCGATACGATCTTGATAGTTCAGATAGTTCAGATAGTTCAGATAGTTCAGATAGTTCAGATAGTTCAG
>CAJXCR010000147.1 GCA_913051825.1 uncultured Halieaceae bacterium | reverse complement strand
GATGCCAAAGCTTGAAGCTGGTCTATTGCTGCGGGACGATAAACATCAGCACTCGCCAACAATACTTTCTTTTTCTGATTATTCTTTAGCAAGTTAGCGAGCTTTGCCGCTGTAGTTGTTTTTCCTGCACCCTGAAGACCGGCCATTAAAATTACAGCCGGCGGTTGAACATTCAAATTCAACTGCTCGTTTGCCGCTCCCATTACAAGCTCTAATTCAGATTTAACTATTTTTAAGAAAACTTGTCCTGGATTCAAACTTTCGCTAACCGCTTGTCCAAGTGATTTTAATTTGACTGAATCTATAAACTGTTGAATTACGGGAAGAGCCACGTCAGCCTCTAAAAGGGCTACGCGAACCTCTGCCAGCGTTTCACTGAGATTTTCTTCGGTTAATCTCGCTTTGCCCGAGATTTTTCTAAAGCTAGAAGCTAATCGCTGTGTCAAATTATCAAACATAATTCTCTATGTTTCCTTCTTTAGCTATTGATTATGAACATGCAAATAGGTAAAAAGACTTTCATTATACTTCAGACGAGCACAAACCCGAAACTCATGACCTCTGTATTGCCAGCTGTATTCGCCTCTCTCCTTTACTTGGGCGCCGGGGGAATGCAGCTAATGCAAATTTCCCAAAGTAAAAACATAAAAGTCAGGAGTGTGTCTATTCTCAGCAGTATCGCGTTAGTTTGTCACGCAATGGTTGTTTGGCAAACAATTTATATTGATGGCCAATTTAACCTTGGTTTTTATAAGACCTGGGCTCTTATCTTTTTTGTTATCAATCTTTCAGGAATCATACTTTCTCGGTATCGACCGATTAAAAATCTGCTAATAATTTTATTCCCGCTTTCAGGAATTGCAGTTTTGGTGTCTGCGTTTGGCCCGAATACTTTAATTACTGATGGAAGTTATGGGATAGGATTGGCTATACATATTGGTAGCTCTATATTAGCTTACTCGATACTAACAATAGCAGCAGCTCAAGCAGCAGTTCTCGCAATTCAAGATCACCATCTGAAAAATAGAATCACAAGCGGGCTAGTGCGAGTAATGCCGCCTCTACAATTAATGGAGGCCACTCTTTTTGAATTAATCTGGATTGGCGTAGTGATGCTTACGCTGGCAATATCGACTGGGATTGTTTTTATGGAAGATATCTTTTCTCAGCATCTTGTGCACAAGACAGTTTTGTCTATGTTCGCTTGGCTAATCTTTTCCATCTTGCTATTGGGAAGGCATCAATTAGGCTGGCGAAGTTTAACGGCTGTACGATTCACAATTACAGGTTTTTGCCTGCTTATTTTAGCTTTTTTTGGCTCTAAATTGGTACTCGAGCTAGTTCTTCAGCCATTGTAATTTAATCCAATTTTTTTTGAGCTAAAAAGGTTGTGCTCGGAACAGATTTTGTTCAACATTGACGTAATTTGATCGAAAGGAGTAAATACAGAAGTTGAATGAAGCACCCCTGGGGCTGCTCTTCGCCTCGCTTGCTGTGTTAATTCTTATCTCTGCTTTCTTTTCTAGCTCAGAGACAGGAATGATGTCGCTTAATAGATATAGGCTGAAACACCTTAAGAACCAGCAGCACAAGGGCGCCATTAGAGCGGGGAAACTTTTAGAAAAACCCGATCGCCTTATCACCGTAATACTGACCGGAAACAATCTAGTCAATATAGCGGCTTCAGCAATTGCGACTGTTATCGCAATCCGTCTCTACGGCGATGCGGGAATAATTCTTGCCACAATTATACTTACATTAATTGTCCTGATTTTTGCAGAAATTACCCCTAAAACAATTGCTGCACTGCAGCCAGAAAAAGTAGCTTTTCCAGCTAGCGTTATTTTGCTTCCTCTTTTGCGCCTTATGCGTCCATTAGTATCGTCTGTAAACTTGGTAACTAATAAGTTACTCAAGTTGCTTGGTTTCGATCCTGAAAAACAAGGGGAAGAAGAAGTCTCTACGGCAGAACTTAGAACTATTGTAACCGAAGCTGGAACTCTAATACCTCCGAGACATCGAGGCATGCTTGTCAACATATTGGATTTAGAAGAAGTGTCAGTAAATGACATTATGGTGCCTCGGAATGAAGTTTGTGGGATTGATCTCGATGATTCTGATGATGAAATCATGAATTGTCTGCAAACGAGTACACATACCCTTATGCCGGTATGGAGAAAAGATTTATCTAATATTCTAGGTGTACTCCACCTTCGCAATCTTTCACGCGTTATAAATCATGGCGGGCTGGATCGAGCTGGTCTAGAGACTGAAATGGTTAGACCATACTTTATTCCAGAAGGCACCCCTCTTCATACTCAGCTAATGGAGTTTCAAAGAAAAAAAGTGCGTCTAGCATTTGTTGTTGACGAATATGGGGATGTAATGGGGTTAGTCGCCTTGGAAGATATTCTTGAAGAAATTGTCGGCGAATTTACCTCAAATCTAGAAAGCAGTGATCACCATATCTTTCGTCAAAGAGACGGTAGCGTAATAATCGATGGGGGAACTAATATACGAGATATTAATAAACAATTGGATTGGAACCTATCTACCGATGGCCCTAAAACGATTAGTGGCTTACTCCTCGAATATTTAGAATCGTTCCCAGATGCCAACCTGTCCTTATCTATAGAAAATTATCAATTCGAAATTCTCGAACTTCATGGCAACGTCATAAAAAGCACTAGGGGGCGAAAAATCGAGATCGAAGAATAAATTCCCTTTACAAACTCCTCTCTTTTAAATACTCATTGTACAGACCTGCATTTTTAACGTAATGCGCAGAATTTTGAGTCAGAACTTCTCGTTCATTTTGGCTTAGGGGGCGTCTCACTTTTGCTGGAGAACCCATGACAAGACTTCCATCTGGAATCTCAGCTCCTTCCGTTACCAATGAATTTGCGCCAATCAAGCAACCGTCTCCAATTTTCGCGCCATTAAGAATTACAGCGTTTATACCTATTAGTGAATCGTTTCCAATCTTACAACCGTGCAACATCGCATTATGTCCAACCGTCACATTTTCCCCGACGATTAATGGAAAACCTGGATCTGCATGCATTACAGTCCCATCCTGGATATTACTACCTTCACCGATCTGTATACTCTCAGCGTCTCCGCGTAAAACACAGCTAAACCAGACGCTAGCATTTGCCATTAACGTAACATCTCCAATAATTGCGGCAGTTGGGGCTACAAAATGACCCTCTCCAACAAAGGAGACCTTTTTCTCTCCTAGATCATAAATCACTATATCCATCCTCTAATCGAAAGCTTGGTGACTACATACTAATAATAAAGCTCTAGTAAATGAAAATAGAAATTAGCATAAGAGCTTACTGTTTAATTTAATCAAATTCCGAACAAAGTCTAACGAGATTCCATGCTAGATTTTCATAAGAATGTGCAGAATTTAATACTTTAACTGCGTCAGAAAAAACATGATCTTCACACACCATCTCTACACGATATTCGTCAAGCAGACTCAATTTTTCCTCTTCACCTATTGTTGGCTGATTTCTTGGCTACGGACGAAACTGACTTTCTCTAG
>CAJXCR010000146.1 GCA_913051825.1 uncultured Halieaceae bacterium | reverse complement strand
GGGACACTAAATTGCATAAACGAATTGCCACCAGAATCGTCGATCCACTCAGAAAATGCTGCGCCTACCGGGTCATCGGGAACTGCAAAAGGTATCTTTGCAATGATAACGTGTTGACAGTAATGGGATGGGAGATCTATACCTTCAGAAAAACTCGTTAAGCCAAAAATAGCGCTATTAACTCCATCATCAATCTTTTTGCAGTGTATTCTTAGCATTTCAAATTTACTCAAATCTCCTTGCATAAGAATGATCTCTTTTAACTCTTCTTGTAACCCGCTATATACGTCAATCATCTGTCGTCTAGAAGAAAACAAGACTAATGTCGCTTGCTCCAAATTTAGGAGATTCGGTAATAAGTTAATGATTTCTAGCGAATGAGCTTCAGCATCGGAAGGCTGGCTATCCATTTCGGGAACTACGAACTTTGCCTTGGAATAGTCAAATGGACTAGAGATCACCTTATAAACACCATGCGCTGGCGCACCAGAAATTCTGACGAAATGTTTAAATGAATTTAAGGATCTAATGGTCGCCGATGTGACCACAACTCCTGCTGCACGAGACCAAAATATATCTTTCAATAAATCAGACGCCATTAAAGGGCTACTATGAAAAATATAATCATTTTTTCCTTCATAATTAACTTCAGATATCCAACGCACATATGGGTACTCTAGTTTTTCTACCCCTCCCGAAAAGGACTCCCAAAGTGAATGCAGACCATTTACCCTTCCTGAAATTGAATTAACTGCTAGATGCAAATCCTCTATAAGCCCTTTTTCTGAATTAGCATTATTTTCAAGATGCCGTTCTAAGCATCCCAGAATTTTTGAAATCACCTTAATTAAGCCTAATATCAAATTATGTAAATCTAGGCTTGCTTTGGAAAGCTTTTCTGGAATCAATCCCCGACTAAAACGAATATTTCTGTCATGAGAAAACCTTGATTTCTCCGCTACCTCCATCAACGATGGAACAATATCTAGCAATAAAAGTAATTTTTGTTCTATCTGTTCTGTTAGTTCTCCAAAAATCTCAAAAGAACGTCCCACTTCGTCGAGGGTGTCAGGTATAACAATTTCACTATTTAAAATTTTTCTAGTCTCTCTTAACCAAAGGGCAGTTCCTTTTAATCTAGAAGCAGACTGAAAGTGTGCAAGCGCTTTATCGGGCAAGTGATGGCCTTCATCAAAAATATAGATACTATCTTCTGGAGAAGGAAGTACACCGTTTCCTCCTGAAATCAAATCAGTTAGTAAAAGATTGTAATTAGTTACTAATACATCTGCATCTTCGAGTCCATCACGTGCCCTAAAGAAATAGCAATTTGAGATGTTAGGACATCTTCGACCTGTACATTCGTTGTGATCAGCTGTAATAGAGCGCCATTCATTGTCCTCTAAACTCCCTTCCCAATTATCGAGATCACCATCCCATTTACCAATAGCTAAACTATCAATCATAGCTTCATAGGTAATGCTGCGATCAGTCTGAGAAGTTATCGGCACTTCGTCCGGATACATTGGCAAACTAGAAAACTTATTTTGGACGCCTTGGGTAATAAGATCTAATTTTGATAAACAAACGTATCTACGGCGACCTTTCAATAGCAAAAACTCAAATTCAACACCACTAAACTCTTTAAACTCTGGAAGATCTTTACTAACTAATTGTTCTTGAAGAGCTATGGTGGCCGTAGAAATTATTATCTTCTTATTTGATTCCAAGCCTATTGGAATTGCCGCAGCCATATACGCTAGTGTCTTGCCTATGCCAGTGCCTGCTTCAACGACACAAACAGAATTCACTTCTTCGCCAGGGTCAGGTTCAAAAAGCGCGCCCAGCGATTTTGCAATCTCTGCAATCATTTGACGCTGTCCCTGCCTAGGAACAAATTTCTTACCTTTGACTACGCGACTATAAGCTTCACGAATATCATTTTTTGTTGATTCTTTTAACAAAATTACTGAATTGATAAGTTCTTGATATGTTGAAGCCGACTTCGTACTGGATTAGCATAAATCTGATATGCAAATTTTTGATGATTAAATGGCAACTTACCAATTCGCTGACAAAAACTTCTTCTATCATATTCACTAACTGAAAAAGCATTGAAGGGATGACTCGGAAGTTTGTCATTTGGATAAGCTATTTGGTGAGCCACTAGATTATTAGGAAATAACTGATACATTTCAATAATTTGCCTATCTATCTCTTGTGAAACCTCTATTGGATCGGAAAGAGTTGAAGCTATTGGCTTCCCAAAAGAAATACTAACTTTTCCTTTTTGCCCTGCAATTCCCCTTCCAATGGACATAACATCTTCATTAACAGCCTTATCATAACTACCTAGCCTATCGATTTCGTAAAGCTCTTTAGCTTTTAAGTCTTCACAGGGATCAAGCTCATAGGAAATGGCCACCGGCACAATCGAAAGTTCTGAAATATGCTCAGAGAATATTTGGTTTTTCTTATTTCTACAAAGATCCAACATCTTTATAATGGCCGGCTCCGTCTTGTCAATTCCATCTTTAGCCCTACCCTCTCTCTGAGCAAGCCAAACAGGGGATTTATCTATTACTATGGAATCGTTTATATATTTTGAGAGCATGCGCATAGCCGCCAGAAGTTCTCTAGGTCCTCCTAAAGAGCGCTTTACTATAAAACTTTTATTTAATCTCATGATGTCCGATACCCAGGACTTTGATAACAGATTATCTCCAATAGCTATGCGCGCCGTATCTCGAGCATCCCTATGCAATACGTAATTTAAAAATGCAGGATCCATCGCTATATCTCGATGATTACTTATAAAAAGATAAGGTTTGTCTCTGGGCAGCTTTTTAAGTCCTGAAACATTTAAGTCTGACATCGTCGATTGAATCATTTTATCCATATAATTTCGAATGATTGCCTGCATCTTTGCAACGTTAGTGACCTCTCTAAACTGACGACTTATTGCATACCGCACAATCAGACTGCAGAGAGTCGGTGAAATTCTAAAAACATTACCAAACTTATATTTACCAAACGTATCTAAAAATTCACGATCTTTAAACAGACGAGAAAGCACTTTGCCAACCTCGTCATCACTGAAGGGCCTTATTTCAAAATAGATATCTTCCGAGTCCACAAAAAAACCCCCTAATTCAACTAAGACAATATCGACGCCGAAATTCTGATTTATCAGTTGCTGTTAGGCCTAGAGCTGTCGCAAGATATTCATCCAAATTTCCGAAATCTTCGGTAGCACGTTCAATTGCTGCTCTAATATATTCATGTCGAACATCAAGCATAGGATATAGAGCCTTCTGCGAAAGGTGCTCAATTTTATATTTCCTCTGTAAGTTTTTCACCTCTTCAATTACCCGGAAATAGCGCTTACTCAGCATATAATCGTACTCAATCACATCCATTGAAACACCCAGAAAATGCAATATTAAAGCCGCTGCAAATCCAGTTCGATCCTTGCCAGCTGAGCAATGGAATAAAAAACGCGCGTCTTTAACAGATAAGATTTCCTCGAACATTTTACTAAATGCATGACTATGTGATTTCACAAAGTCT
>CAJXCR010000145.1 GCA_913051825.1 uncultured Halieaceae bacterium | reverse complement strand
AATGGCAGGTGCCCTTCGTCCGATTAAGTGGGATTGATCATCGTATTGAAACTCATAACTTGGGAATGCGTGATCTAACTACCTCACATTCTACTCGATTAGCTGCAGAAGCTTTGTCAATTCACAATAGTAGTCTTGATATTGCTGAATTATATGCGCCGTTTAGCCACCAGCAGATTATATTAGAACAAGCACTTGAACTGCAGGCAGAGACCGAAATAAATCCAAGCGGTGGTGTTTTAGCTGGTAATTTAATGATGGCATCTGGTTTGTCGCGTGTAGGTGAAGTGTTTAATCGCATTGTCGCTGGTGAAGCGATTCGAGGTTTAGCTCACGCTACATCCGGACCTTGTCTGCAGCACAATCTTCTAGCGATACTGGAGAGTTCATAATGGGAGAGCTCGCAGCAGTTGTTGGAATAGGTCAAACGAAATATGCCAGCAGACGCGGGGACGTATCTATCGCGGGTTTAGTTCGAGAGGCAGCACAAAATGCCCTTGAAGATGCCGATCTTAGTTTTAAAGATATTGATGCCGTAGTAATTGGGAAGGCGCCAGATATGTTTGAGGGTATTGTAATGCCCGAAATTTATCTGACCGATGCTCTTGGGGCTAATGGAAAACCAATGCTTCGGGTTCATACCGCCGGATCAGTGGGAGGGTCTACGGCACTAGTGGCGGCTTCCCATGTGCAAAGTGGCACCTTCAAACGCGTCTTAACCGTTACTTTTGAAAAACAGTCTGAATCAAATGCCATGTGGGCACTTTCTACCCCGCAACCGTTTTCAGTACATTTGAATGCAGGTGCTGGTGGTTACTTTGCGCCCATTATTCGAGAATATATCCGACGCTCAAATGCACCTTCCGATATTGGAATAAAAGTCGCTGTAAAAGATCGCTTACATGGCGCTCGTAACCCTTTATCCCACTTGAATTTGCCAAATATTTCGCACCAAGAGGTTGAAGATTCAATGATGTTATGGGATCCGATCAGATTCTTAGAAGCATGCCCTTCTTCGGATGGGGCTTGTGCAATGATTATCGCTAATAAGGATTTGGTGTCGGAAAGTCCCAAACCACCAGCTTGGATTCTTGGAGGTGCGATGAGGTCGGAACCGACGATTTATGCGGGACGTGATGAAGTTAATCCCAGAGCTGGACGGGACTGTGCTAAGGATGTGTATGCTCAGGCAGGGATTTCAGATCCTAGACGACAGTTTGATTGTGCCGAGATATATGTCCCTTTTAGCTGGTATGAGCCAATGTGGCTGGAAAATCTAGGCTTTGCCGATCAAGGTGAAGGTTGGCGCCTAACTTTAGACGGAGCTACGTCACTCGATGAGGGAGGTGATATTCCCTGGAACTGCTCTGGAGGTGTTTTAAGTTCCAATCCAATTGGTGCTTCCGGTATGATTCGTTTTGCAGAGGCTGCTCGCCAAGTCCGCGGGGATGCAGATCAACATCAGGTAGAAGATGCGCGCCTTGCGTTAGGCCATGCGTATGGGGGCGGAGCGCAATTTTTTTCTATGTGGGTAGTGGGCGCGAATAAACCCTAATTGACACTTTTGGAAGTGCAGATGACAAAACATTTTAATCTTGCGGATCTTTTTGAATTGGTATCTGACACGACCCCTCAAAGGGAGGCGGTGGTTTGCGGTGAGAATAGAGTTACTTACGCACAGTTAGAGTCTAGAGCGAATCAGCTAGCAAATTATTTTGTAAGCCAAGGTGTAAAGAAGGGCCAGCACGTTGGTCTATATCTTTATAACTGTAATGAATATATTGAGGCCATGCTTGCGTGCTTCAAAATTCGAGCGGTACCTATTAATGTAAATTATCGTTACGTTGATTCTGAACTTGCCTATATATTTGACAATGCCGACTTGGTCGCCTGTGTTGCTCATCGAGAATTTCTTCCGCATATAAAAGCTATTCATTCGGATTTTCCAGGACTGAAAGCATTGATTCATGTTGATGATGAATCTTTAACTGATGTAACAGATATCGATTCCATCTCCTATGTAGATGCTCTTAGAGAATGCTCTGATATTCGTAGTTTTCCTGAAAGAGCTGATGACGACCTCTTTATTTTGTATACCGGAGGTACAACAGGGATGCCCAAAGGTGTGATGTGGCCACAAAAAGCATTATTTTATGCAGCTATGGGCGGAGGAGGATGGTTCCATCCAGATGGTCCGATAGAGTTACCAACAGAAATTTCTAGGCGTGTAACGGAGACCTCCATAGTAGGTATGGCATTGGCGCCGCTCATGCACGGTGCGTGTTGGTGGTATGCCTGTATTCAGTTGCTAGCGGGGAATACGCTAATATTGAATCCATCACACTCTTTGGTAGGTGAAGAGGTATGGAGCATTGTAGAGAAGGAGAAAGTCAATGCTTTAACTATTGTGGGGGATGCAATGGCGTCACCGCTTTTAGAAGCACTGACAAGTAATCCAAAGCGGTGGGACCTGAGTTCAATTTTCTCGATAGGGTCTGGAGGAGCGGTTTTCTCAGAGAGTAAGCAGGAGAAGTTTAGAGAGTACTTTCCGAATGTCTTTATTACCAACTCGTTTGGTTCCTCAGAAAGTGGAAACATGGGCTTTGATGGAGGTGGACGCAAAGGCATTGGCTTAGGCAATGTAGCTCAAAGTGAATTCATGTCTGTGATCAATTACGATGAGTCTGGCGTGGCGCAGCATGTTAATCCAGGTGAAGAGGGTATATTTTCTCGAAGTGGCTATATTCCGATAGGTTATTACAATGACATAGAGAAGACAGCTAAGACAATTTTAGATATCGAAGGTAAAAGCTGGCTGCTGCTTGGCGATGAAGCTCGGTTAGAAGATGATGGAACGATAACGGTTTTTGGTCGAGGTTCTAATTGTATTAATAGTGGTGGTGAGAAAGTATTTCCCGAAGAGGTAGAGCAAGCACTCAAAACCAACCCTCACATATATGATTGTCTGGTAGTTGGTATTCCTGATGATCGCTATGGAAATTTGGTGGCCGCTGTCGTGGCACCAAAAGAGGGGAGCTCGCTTGATCTTAACTCAGTGCAGGTGCAGGTGAGAGAGCATGTTGCGGGTTATAAGGTTCCACGTCAATTGCACTTGGTCGAAGATGTGCCTAGAACGCCTAGCGGCAAGCCGGACTATCCCAAGGCACTGCAGTTAGCTTTGTCGAACGAATTTATAATCTCTTAATAAGGTTTAGAGTTTTGCAGGAATTATCAATAAGCACCAAGAATTGTATTGTGCAGAAAGACGGTGCGCTTCTAATAGTTACATTAAATAGACCGGAAGCAAAAAATGCATTCACGCCAGAGATGTTGCTCGGAATGTATAAGGCTTGGAGAATGTTGGATCAGGAAGATGAATTACTCTGCGCGATTCTTACTGCCAATGGAGATACTTTTTGTGCGGGTATGGATCTGAAAGCTGGCGCCGATGGTGATCAGAAATCTTCTGACGAGTTTCTATCTGTAATGAAAGAGGTTCCAAATATACATTGGCAGGCCCTGCTAAGAGATAATCGTCCAAATAAACCCGTGATACTGGCAGCCGAAGGTTATGCTTTAGCAGGAGGCACCGAAATTCTGCAAGGTACAGATATTCGCATTGCGGCAGAAAATGCAGTTTTCGGTGTGACGGAGGTGGCACGCGGACTTTATCCTATGTCTGGCTCGACGGTAAGATTGCGTAGACAGATTCCATACTGCCTTGCTGCAGAAATGTTACTATGTG
>CAJXCR010000144.1 GCA_913051825.1 uncultured Halieaceae bacterium | reverse complement strand
TAGAGGAAAAATTAACTTGGAGTGGCATTGATTTGGTAACTACCGCCTCTTCTAGGGAAATAACACCAAATTCCTCCATCTCATCAAGGACCAAATTGCGTCTATTGATCGCTCGATCTTTATTATTTTTCGGATTATAAAAAGAAGGGCCTTTTATCATCCCTATAAGGAGAGCTTGCTCATGCAATCCTAACTGCACCAAAGGCTTGTTAAAATAATGCTTAGCCGCGAGCCCAAAACCATGAATTGCGCGCCGACCATCCTGGCCTAGATAAATTTCATTTAGGTAATTTTCTAAGATCTGAGGTTTGGTGTAGTGAAGTTCTAACAGAACTGCCATGAGCAATTCATTGATCTTTCGCAAGAAAGTTCGCTCAGGAGTCAAATAGTAGTTTTTGACAAGTTGCTGAGTGATGGTGCTCCCGCCTGATACAACCTTACCTGATGTAAGATTTTGTATTAGGGCTCTAAAAATACCTTTTAAAGAAAAGCCTAAGTGGTTTTCGAATCCTTGATCTTCAATCGCTAGCAATCCATTAATTAACGTTGGTGGGACATCGTCTAATCTCACTAATAACCTGTCCTCACCATGTGCTGGGTAAATTGCACCTATCTCGAGTGGGTCTAATCGCATTAGTTCGATATTTTCTCCTCTACTTGAGAGCTCAGTAATAAGACCATCCTTTATTTGTATATTTATTTTTCTAGAAATTTCATTTTCTTCTGAAAAATTGAAGCCGCGCGTATAAATCCCATGGAAACTTCCTTTCCTGAATGTTTCACCTGGGTTATTTAGATTCGTGACTTTTTTATAACCAAGCCATTCTAATTCGCGGGAGAGATCCGATGACGTCAACGACAGACCTGGGTATATTTCTAGAGGTCTCGCATAAACACGAGCAGGTATTTCCCAGAGATTGTCCGAAAAGCTATTGGTAATACGCACATCGAGATAAATCAAATAAAATATCAACACGACCAATGCGGTAGTTATTATTTGAAATAACGATTTTTTAGATAAAGCCATTTGTCGAAATTCTAACTCATAGCTTGGTAATTACCCGCTTTTATTTCGAGATTAGATTGCCATAATGAGCTAAATATATACGAGTTAAGTCTAGGTCTGAGATTTATGAAAAAATATAACGTTTTCGGCATGGGTGCTGCCCTAGTGGACACGCAAATAAGATTAAACGAGCAGAAGCTAAAAGATATGGGTGTGGAAAAAGGGATCATGACCCTTGTCGACGAAGCAAGGCAAGGAGAGCTGCTTGAGCAACTTTCTGGCAGCTTACTTGAAGCAAAACATGAGAGCGGAGGTAGTGCAGGTAATTCGATGATTGCTGCATCCGGATTTGGGAGTAAAACCTTCATGTGTTGTAAAGTTTCAGATGATCTGGACGGCGATATATACATTTCGGACCTCGACCGCTGTGGAGTAACCCACAATTTAAAAAATAATCGAGCTTTAAGTGAGGCTACTGGAAAGTGTCTTGTATTGATTACACCGGATGCAGAACGCAGCATGAGCACTTTTTTGGGTGCTTCAGAAACCCTCTCCTCCCAGCAACTTGACTATGACGGAATCTTAAACTCTGAATATGTGTATTTAGAGGGTTACCTCGTAACTTCACCTTCATGCAAAGAAGCAGCGGTCCAACTTAGGACTTATGCCGAGGAAAATGGAATTAAAACTGCACTAAGCTTTTCAGATCCAGGAATAGCTAATTTTTTTCGTGATGGAATACTAGAAATTATAGGAGAAAAAATCGATCTTATTTTTTGCAACGAGGATGAGGCGCTAAGCTGGGCCAACACCGAGAGATTAGAAGATGCTCTTACAGCAATTAAAAAAATAACAAAAACTTTTGTTGTTACTCTTGGTGCCAAGGGTGCAATTACATTTGATGGAAATATTGAAAACCAAATAAGCCCTGAAAATGTTGACGCGATTGATACAAATGGCGCAGGTGACATGTTCGCAGGGGCTTTTTTACATGCAATTACCAAGGGAGAGAGCTACCTTGAGGCTGGAAAATTTGCGAACTTTGCTGCCTCAAAGATAGTTCAGCATTTTGGCCCCAGACTGCCCTTTGAAGAATACGCCACCATAAAAGATGAGTTCTATAAAAAAAGTGCTAAGAATTAGGAGAGGTATCGCTTTTCAATCAATATAGAAATTACTAAAAGACAAATCTTAACCTTGAGATAATAGCTCTCTCAAATCGATTATCCCCGCATTTGCGCGACTAATATAAGAGGCCATTACCAAAGAATGATTTGCCATCATACCAAATCCCGTTCCATTAAAAATCATAGGGCTCCATATCGGAGCCTGGGTTGCTTCTAACTCTCTAATGATTTGTTTAAGACTAACGGTAGCATTCTTTTTTTCCAGCACATCTTCAAAATCCAGCTCTGCAGCTCGCAGAAAATGGATCAAGGCCCACGCTGCGCCACGAGATTCATAGAAGATGTCGTCTATTTGATTCCATGGAGTTCGCACAGATACTTCGGCAGGTCCAGCGGTAGATTGCTTAGCCTGAGAGTCTCCCGCTAAATCTGTATTAAGACGTCTTTGTCCAACACTTGCAGATAATCTCTGAGACAAACTTCCTAACCTAGTCTCGACATTTGCAAGCCAATAGCGCAAATTGTCAGCTCTTGCATAAAATTGCGAACCATCTGGATCGGTTTTCGATAGCCGACACAAGTATCTTAGCGCGTAAGATATTCCTTCGGCATATTCTGATTCTGAAGCTGGTAAAAGCCAGCTTTTTGACTGAAAGTTAAATCGTGGTTCAGCGAACGCAAGATCTCTATCCTCTGTAGACTGAGATTGTGAACGACTAAATGCTTCTCGCAAAGCACGAGCATGATCTCGAGACTGAATCAAGACACCATATTCCCAATTTGGAACATTATCCAACCACACTCCTGGAGGGAATAGATCGTTATGTAGGAATCCTCCTGGTTTCTGCAACAAAGTTTCCATAACCGCAACAAGAGATGCTGTCATTTTCGAGCCAGTCACAATTGTGCAATCTTTTGCTGCCGTATAGTTTGCTGCCTTTTCAACAACATCAAAAGTAGTCGGGGTCGAGCTCCAATAAACCCCCACTAATGCGGCAATCATAAGATATAATGCGAGAAAGAAAGAAATTCGACGAATCCAATCTACCATAGAACTTTTATCTTTATATAGAGAAAATATTTTCATTCCATCTCAACTTAGTTTAATTTACTTACAAAAAATACCATGTGTCTAAAAATCTCAGTGATCGTGTGTTTTCAAGCTAGACTTATGAGAAGGGTGCAAAACCTCCAAATTATCGCATATGTGATCACCCACTGTTGATATCAAACATACTTCGTGCTGCTGACCATGCTCAAGAGAGCTTTTAAGACCTATCAGCATAATATGCATACCGCCAGGTGTCATTGAAATTGAAGATTGAGGCGGTATGGAAAGAGATTTCATATGCTGCATGCTAATTAAGCCATTTTTATAATCACTCCTGTGGATTTCAGTTCTTTCAGCAATTAACGATTGAGCTCTTGATATCTCTATCACTTTGTCTCCAGAATTAGTTATTTCCATATAAGCTGAGGTGTTTTCTAGATTGGATGGCAATAGCCTAATCCATCCAGAATCTATGACTAAGGATTGGCTCTGAGCCTCCAGTGAAACTAAAACCGCGAGGAAACACGAAAAAAAATTTAATGCTTTACTCACATTTAAACCCTCCAAAAAACAACTTAGTATGACTTTCTGAAACCAATTTAGCGAACTTATCGTATACTTGTTCTG
>CAJXCR010000143.1 GCA_913051825.1 uncultured Halieaceae bacterium | reverse complement strand
ACATGAAAGATCAGCAAATACAGAAGTTAGGGAGAGAGCTATACGATTCATTGAGAAATGGAAGAACGGTTTCTCCTCTCACGGATAGGTTTCCAGAGATTTCTATAGATGACGCCTATGCAATTAGTAGGGATATGCTGCATCGAAGAATCTCTGTCGACGCTGAAAAAATAGTAGGCAAGAAGATAGGGGTCACCAGTAAGCCAGTGCAAGATATGCTTGGAGTTTTTCAACCGGACTTTGGTTTTTTGACCGACGCCATGGAATATCCTGATGAAGCTAAAATACCAATAGAAGGAAATCTAATTCAGCCTAGGGCGGAAGGTGAAATTGCTTTCCGTTTAAAAAAGGGAATTAAAGGTCCTGGCATTAATGAGCAGGACGTTTTGGATGCGACGGAAACTATTATTCCTTGCTTCGAAATTGTGGATTCTAGAATTGAAGATTGGAAAATAAAGATTCAGGATACTATATCCGACAATGCTTCTTGCGGAGTGTATGTGTTAGGTAGAGAAGAAGTTGATCCACGTGATTTAGATTTGCCAAGTCTAAGCATGCGAGTCTACAAAAATGGCGAATTGCATTCCGAGGGTTTGGGTAGTGCGGTTCAAGGTAACCCGCTCACAGCAGTTGCCTGGCTGGCTAATACGCTTGGTGAATTTGATATTCCTTTTGAGGCAAATGAACTAATCCTTTCCGGATCACTTGTTCCATTGATTCCTGTTGTAACTGGAGACAAGATGACGCTGGAAATTTATGGTGTCGGTACATGTAGTTGTGAATTTATTTAATCAAGGATTTAACACATTCTATAGGAAGCATTTTTAGTTTGAAGCGCGAGAGAATTTAATGAGTAAGAATAAAATAAAAGCCGCAATAATCGGTCCTGGAAATATCGGAACGGACTTATTGATAAAAGCCAAGCGCAGTGACCTGATAGATCCAGTATGGATGGTGGGTGTTTTACCCGATTCTCCAGGTTTGGCCAGGGCAGCAGATATGGGGCTTCATACTACTGCTGAAGGAGTCGGTGGAATGTTGCAAGCCATGAAGAAAGATGAAGTCAAGATATGTTTTGATGCGACGTCTGCCTATGCACATGAAGAAAATAGCCGGTTAGTAAATGAGCAGGGTGCCGTGATGATAGATTTAACTCCGGCTGCAATTGGGCCGTTTTGTGTTCCTCCCGTGAATCTAGCTTCAGCAGTTTCTGAAAAAGCTATGAATGTAAATCTAGTTTCCTGTGGTGGGCAAGCTACTATTCCACTTGTTGCCGCCGTGAGTCGTATTCAGTCAGTTTCATATGCTGAAATTGTGGCTACTGTTAGTAGTCGCTCTGCGGGACCGGGAACTCGCAAGAATATTGACGAATTTACACGAACTACTGCGAAGGGATTGGAGATTGTCGGCGGGGCATCAGCGGGTAAGGCTATAATTGTTATTAACCCGGCGGAACCTCCATTGATAATGAGAGATACTATTCATTGTTTGACTGTCGATCAGCCAGAGCAAGACAAGATATCTGAATCTATTGACCAGATGATCAAAGAAGTAAAAAAATATGTGCCAGGGTACAATTTAAAGAATGGTCCCGTGTTTGATGGTAATAGAGTGTCAATTTATATGGAAGTCGAAGGCTTAGGAGATTTTCTTCCAAAATATGCAGGCAACTTAGATATTATGACCGCAGCCGGTCTTCGTACTGCAGAGCTTTATGCGGAAGAGATCTTGACAGGGAGATTTTCTCCTTGACTCTCGGCATGTCTTAGCCGTTTTCAACATAGAGTATATATATGGATCTTGAAGGGAAAAAAATTATTGTTCACGACATGTGTTTGCGAGATGGGATGCATCCTAAACAGCATCAAATAACGGTAGAACAGATGGTGACGGTGGCTAAGGCAATGGATTCTTCGGGCATTCCTCTAATAGAAGTTACTCATGGAGATGGTTTGGGAGGGGCTAGTGTTAACTACGGTTTTCCTGCTGCTAGTGACGAAGAGTATCTAAGAGCTGTATGTAAGGAGATGGACCACGCTAAAGTTTCAGCTTTATTGTTGCCTGGTATTGGCACAGTAGATCATCTTCATATGGCAGTGGATTGTGGTGTTTCGACTATAAGGGTAGCGACTCATTGCACTGAAGCAGACGTCTCCGAGCAGCACATTAAGGAAGCCACCAAGATTAAGAATCTCGATACGGTAGGTTTTTTAATGATGGCGCACATGATTCCTGCCGAAGATCTGGTGGTGCAACTAAAGCTGATGGAAGATTTTGGTGCCAACTGTGTTTATATCACCGATTCTGCTGGTTATATGCTTCCTGATGATGTTACCGAGCGAGTTCAGTTGGCTCGTGCTGAATTGAATCCTGCGACGGAAGTTGGTTTTCATGGTCATCACAATCTGGCCATGGGGATAGCTAATTCTTTAGCAGCTGTTGATGCTGGAGCAAGCCGGATAGATGGTTCACTAGCGGGATTAGGTGCCGGTGCAGGTAATACACCGTTAGAAGTTTTCATTGCAGTATGCGAAAGAATGGGTGTAGAGACTGGCATCGATTTATTTCAGGCGATGGATATTGCTGAAGATCTCATAGTGCCGCTCATGGATAATATGGTCAGAGTGGATCGCGACTCTTTAACGCTAGGATATGCAGGTGTGTATTCCTCCTTCCTGCTTTTTGCGAAAAGAAGTGCAGAGAAATATAACTTGTCTTCCAGAGATATCCTTGTTGAATTAGGTAGAAGACATACAGTTGGTGGGCAGGAAGACATGATTGAAGATTTGGCCTTAGATATGGCGAGGGAGCGGGGGACAATATAATAAGTATTACCACTGTCCAATATTTCACGAAATCAATAACGTTGGTTGTCCGCTTTTATGGATATTGATCTAGATAAAGGGAAATTATTAATTTTTTTAGGAGGGCTTCTTTTTTTTACAATCTTGGAAGCTATTTTTCCAAAACGAACGCGGTCTATGAGTTGGGCCTCACGTATTTATTTCCATTTTTCGGTGGCTTTTCTTAACACTATTATAGTGCGTATCTTAGTTTATGTGCCGTTCCTGTATTGGATAGTTTATGTGGAAAGCCAGGGTTGGGGCATATCTAGACTTCTAGGGCTTACCGGTTGGGTGGAGATATTATGTAGTTTTGTCGTATTAGACTTCTTTGATTATTTTTGGCACCGTTTTAATCATAGAGTTGAATTTTTATGGCGTTTTCATAAAGCGCATCATGCAGATCCAGAAATGGACACTTCAACTTCGCTTAGGTTTCACCCCGGAGAGTTGTTTATTTCGAGTTTAACTAAGGCTGCATGGCTTTTTATTTGGGGTCCAACAGCTATTTCCTGGTTTATATTTGAGGTGATGGTTAGCCTCTGTTCACAATTCCATCATAGTAATATAGATTTTTCGGACAAAATCGAAGACGGATTTTTGTGGATTCTGGTCACTCCTAGATTCCATGCCGCTCATCATGCGGTAGATCGGAAATATGGAGATGCTAACTTTTCCACTATATTTAGCATATGGGATCGAATATTTGGTAGTTTTCAAAAACCATTAGATGGTGGGCTTGCAACTATAGAAGAAGATGATATTGGACTTCCTCAAGATCGCAACTTGTCTTTTAACTTGCTCGAATGGATACTAGAGCCAGGTATGAATCGCAATTTATATTTGGCGAATTTGGATCGAAATGCTGATGTTTGAAGTAGTTAGGTTTATTTTTGATATTAAGATAGCAGTAAGAAGATTAAATCAATATAGGAGTATTACTAAATGAAGAAATTATTTCTTATTTCTCTGGCGATTTTTCC
>CAJXCR010000142.1 GCA_913051825.1 uncultured Halieaceae bacterium | reverse complement strand
AAGCAAGACGCACAGGACAAATGCTCGCCTTGATGTTCATCGACCTCGATAACTTTAAACGAATAAACGATACGCTGGGCCATTCAGCAGGAGACTGTCTTCTCCAAGAGATCGCGCTCCGACTGCGAAGGTGCGTACGAGAAAGTGACGTGGTAACACGAAGCACTTCTTCCAATCTTCGGGCAGATGTTTCGAGATTTGGAGGCGATGAATTCACGCTTATACTTACTGACCTCGAGAATCACGAGGCCACAGCACGGGTGGCCGATAGAGTCATCTCTAGTGTTACCAAACCAGTAAATATTGATGGCAAAGAAATATCAATCACTACCAGTATTGGTATCGCTCTCGCACCTAAAAATGCCGATGATGTTGCTGGCCTTTTAAAATCTGCGGATACGGCAATGTACCATGCCAAACAGCAGGGAAAGGATCATTATCTTTTTTATAATAAGCAAATGGATGCCGCTAATGTTGAAAAGGTTATTTTAGAAAGAGATCTCAGAGAAGCTATTAATTCTGAAGAACTTAAAGTTGTCTATCAGCCGCAGGTCGACATTTTTAATGGTTCTATAACAGGCGCCGAAGCTTTGCTTAGATGGGAGCATCGAGAGAGAGGTCCAATACCACCTTCTCGATTCGTTCCTCTTGCTGAGGATATTGGCTTGATTTCAGATATAGGCGAGTGGAGTCTAAAACTTATAGGTGAGCAGCTAAACAGGATAAAGCAAGAAATAGATAGGCCTTTGAATATTTCTATTAATATTTCTCAATCACAATTTAATATGAGACTCTTCGAATATTTAAAAGAAATGAACAAAAACAATCTAATCCCTCTAGAAAATCTAACCTTAGAACTCACTGAAAATATACTTCTTGCAAGCAACGAAACTAATCTGCACCTGATAAATTTGCTGAAATCTATGGGCGTGCTCCTATCCATCGATGATTTTGGAACTGGATTTTCCTCTTTAAGCTACCTCACCAAACTTCCACTAGATCAGTTAAAAATCGATCGAAGTTTTGTCCTTAATCTATTCAACGAAGAAAATAGTGGCAACATTATTAACGCCATAATTGCAATGACTTCTAGTTTGAATCTAGAGCTAATTTGTGAGGGTGTCGAGAATGAGCTTCAATGTGAATTTTTAGGTTCCAGAGGCGCCAAGCTAATTCAAGGCTATTTATTTAGCGAACCCGTTAGTGGCGAAGAGCTTTCACAAATGCTCCAACCTGGATTTTACTTAGATCAATTAACGTTTCTAAGACTAGGTGGGGATAACAACTGAAATACAAAAACGATCAATGGGTATCATCTATCGTAGCACCGGCATCAACTAATTCTTGTCGCCTCGCGTTTTGCACTCCAATCATTATATCACGATAGGCATCTACCACTTTCTCTACACCAGATTCTTTTAACCCTCCGGTGTTTCCAGAGACAGAATAAGTGGAATAGATCGCTGACGCATTCATTAGACTCCAAGAAACATCAGTAATAGATATACCTCGGTCCTTCATAGTATTTGCTAGCGTTACAAATTCGTTGATGCATGTGCGTGTGCTGTCATCTCTATCGCTTTCCATAATTGAAATCCCAATATGTGTCTGAAACATATGAATATTAACATTGCATGTAAATTACGAAATGATTTTATTATGTTTATCTTTAACTTGAGTATATTAGTTATATTGGTTAGTCTGCCCGCCTTTATTTGTTAGTGAGCCAACTGCCCGTATGCGTATCGCTTACTTAACGCTGGTTGTTCTTAGCATTTATGCAGCACAAGGACCTCTAGCTCAAGAGGATGGGCAGACATCTGCCGGTCCGCCCCTTGATTTAAAATCGCAGGTGTCTATTGGAACTATCCACGATAGTAACGTTTCAATAAAGGAAATTGATTCTCAATCGAAAGAAAGCGATAGAGCTCGCATGCTTGGAATCAGACTCTCAGCGAGCACTAAACTCGGCAAGCTGGAATTGAACTCTTCATACAGTTTCAATCAATCAAAATATCGATCATTTTCGAATTTCAATCGAGAAAGTAATATTCTAGGGATTGAAATGTCCGCACCCGTTTTAGGCTTCAGATCAGGATTAAGCTTCCACAAAGCTGATGCAAAACTCGGGAATGAAGACTTCCTAGAACTTGAAAGGTGGTCCCCATACTTTTCTCGTTTCTTTACCAAACGAACATACTTCAGAACATCATTTATCGATCAAACCAAAACAATCATTCCCCGTCCAGGACAATCTTCGAAATCTGAAAGCATTACTCTTGATGCCTATTATTTTCAGAAGGGCCTTAGAAAATATTTTAATTTAGGCGCTACTATCCGCCAAGAAGAAGCTTCTACAAACCGATATAGCAACCGGTCGAATATCATGCGTTTGAGAATGCTAGGTCGAATTCGTGCTATCAAATCCGAAATAAGATACGAAATCTCATGGAATTACGAGGAAAAGGATTTTAATGAAATTTGGCCCAGGAGCGATAATGAAAGACTGGATAAAAAACACTCTCTCCGCTTAAAACTCGCGTATCCATTGTCCAAATCAATTACCGGAGAAGTTTACACGAACTTTGTAGATTCTGATTCAAGTGTATCTTATGCAAGCTTCGATGAAAAAGTTGTTGGAGTGAAATTTACTTTCTCTATTGACTAAGGATTAACCAATCCATAACCATATACATCATCCTTTCCTGGTTCGCCTAGATCCTTTGCTGACTCAAATAATAACTGAGCTGGGTCTTCCTCAGGATACTGATGCTTGATAATTGCGACCGCTGTACTGACAAACGGAACAGCATATGAAGTTCCAGATGACGCACCATAGCCATCTCCAGGTTTGAGATGCGCCACATCCACACCAAGAGCAGATAGATCTACATAACTACCTCTATTCGCCATTCGAAAAGCTCTACTTTGGGCATCAACGGCCGTAACCGCTATAACACCATCGTATGCTGCTGGAAACATCGGATCCGCTGCAGGACCACCATTACCTGCTGCTGCTACGACAGGAATACCTTTATCTTTAAATTTCTTTAATGCTAATTCCAAGAGTTTGTTTGGAGGTCCTGCCATACTCACATTCACAACGTCTATATTTTTTGACAATAGCCAATCCAGAGCTCTGATCAAACTAACAGCGTTCGCCGTATCTCCGTGATGACGTTGCTCTTCAAAAACGGAAGCTGCAAATACCTCTGCATTGGGTATCAAACCAGCATAATCTCTTCCTGATGCTGCTATAATAGAAGCTACAGCTGTACCATGGCTCTCCGGTTGTTTCGCACCCCGTCTGGTAAAATTTTCCACTTCTATTTTTGAAGATTTGAGCCCTGGATGGCTTAGATCCACCAAGCTATCAATAACACCAATCTTTAATGGAAGTTGATCTATATTATTTGGCAGCTGAATAGCAGAAGCCGGCTGAAAACCAGCTGCCGAAGAATCAAGGCTAATACCAGCAGTGTAATAATGGTTTAAATCGACACTAGCCCTACCCGCTCCCACCACGTCAAGCACTCCCTCGCGAGCTGTAGTTATGTTAAAGCTCGAAGGCGCACTCACTTCAGCCAAAATAAAGCCTAGCGAACTCAGTTCACGATAACTATCGAAAACAAAACCCTCCTGGGCAAGCTCTTCAAAAGCAATTGCATCTGCCATAACAAGCCACTGCCCGCTATGAAATCTCGCAGATTCATATTCAATATCGACGTCAAAAGCAGTAACAACCTCTTCAGCAATTACTGCAATGCCGAGTCCCTGCTCTCCAATAAAGGATTCTCCTATATCGACATCCAATTCACTGTCAACCGTATCCTCGACATCGACGATCAATTCAGTCTCAACCGTATCCTCCACATCGAATGTCAGCTCAT
>CAJXCR010000141.1 GCA_913051825.1 uncultured Halieaceae bacterium | reverse complement strand
CTCGGACGATCCCAACTTTTATGCCATCCTTAATGGCATGAAATCCTCTCTCCGTGACGAATTTCTCACCACTCTTCAAATTCACAGTAGGAATAAGGTTCGATGCTGAATCAGTTTTGTAAGTCATATGCGTGTCGCACCAAATGTAACTTTGAGGATTTGCAGTGCTTTTTCATTCAAAATACTACAGTTGCAACTTTAACGTAAAACTGAAGCTTGAACCAAAAAAAGGTTTATTTATAAAATGTGGCGGACCGGACGGGACTCGAACCCGCGACCTCCGGCGTGACAGGCCGGCATTCTAACCAACTGAACTACCGGTCCACGGTAGCTTAAACTCTATATAGAGTTTTGGTGGGTGATGACGGGATCGAACCGCCGACCCTCTGCTTGTAAGGCAGATGCTCTCCCAGCTGAGCTAATCACCCAAATGTTGAGTGCGGGCATTATAAATCCCCAACTCAAACTGTCAATGAAGAACCATAAAAACCAATCAGACACTAAAATATCTGCAAATAAGATTCAATAACTTACTGATGTCCTAACAAGAAAATATGAGCAGTTATTTACAGCCTAGAGCATCTATAAACATTAACACTTACTACAAAGATTACATTAAAAAGTAGTATAGATACACCGATTACCAGTGCTGGCTAGGATATATAACCTGTCTCGGTTATTCACACATCATCTTCTATTTTACAATTCGGTGCTTTAGCTACACCTATCCCCAAAGAATATAAGAAAACACTCATAAGCAATTGTTTTTTATATATTTTATTGATTGTACAAATTTTAACCAAATCTTAATCGGTCAAACAGTGCCTATGTTACAAGAGATATGAAACAAATTATGCACGGATTTATCCACAGATTCTGTGGAAAAAATTCCTGAGCTTTTAATCACTCTTGCTTCTAACTCCTAGATTTATGATTCCCGGCAAGAAACCTAGACTGATCTTTCAGCAAAAACGATTGTTTGTCTCGCTTTACCAAGCATAATGATATAGCCCTGCCTCCTATCATCGCCTTCAAGGCTGTAGTCAAACCGGTATTGCCGCCATATCTTCCACCTTCCATTTGAATCTCGACTTAATGATAACTTATTCAGATGAACACTTTGATCTAGAAGTTGGAAATCACCTTTCTTACCTTCAAGAGTAACTGCGGCAATAGCAAATTCACGAACCCTCGTCGCATTGAGAAAATATGTCGCAATTACGCAAAAGAAAGTTACACCAAGCAAACCTTCAATAGTAAAAAGCATTGAGATCTAATTATGGTTTTGACAAGCGCTTAACAACGCTTTGAAAAGTCAAAATCGGCAGGTCATCAAGGACTACCTTGCCGGTCAAGAAACACATGGAACGAGTTCTTTTTACTACTTCTGCCGTGGCTTCTATCCAATCATCGAGCCGAGCAGAAGCCATAAATTGGCAATTAAAACTTACTGTCGCACAATTCTCTGTGACCCCTTTCAGAGCAGACATTGTAGACGAATAATCTGCGAAGCTCATCAAAACACCTCCGTGAACCGTACCCAAACCGTTACAATTTTTACTTCTCACTCGAAATCCACACCTTAGACCAGTCCTCTCTTTGAGATAATAAAAAGGTCCAATATCATCCTCTGCGGGACTAATTCCTTTAAGTTGTACAAAACCGCTGGGTGGTGTTTCTAATTCTTCCATATCAGGCCTTTTTTTTCGATATTGATTACGATTACCGTGACTCTATAAACTGCTGTTGAGTCTACATCATATCGGAAATTTCAAATAAAAATTTCAAGACTATCGCGTTAAATCGATCAGGCTCATCAAAATGCACCCAATGCCCTGCACCTGCTACCGTTGAGATTTCTGATTTCGGAAACAGCTTCCTAACTGACAGCTCATTATTTTTTGAAATAAAGCTAGATCTCTGTCCACGAACAAATAAAGATGGGCCATGATATTGTGTACCTTTACTGTCAGGAGCTAAGCAAAGTAGAGGATAATCCCGTCTTAGCCCTTCATAATTAAGAATCCATGAATAAATTCCTTCTTCATTACTTCTTAAGCTCATAGATAAAAATTGAATCAATTCAACCTCATCGAGGTGCTCCTCCAGAATTTTATTTGCGCCTCTGCGTGAAATGCATTTAGTTTCCGACAATTCTTGCATAGCATCGAAAACATTTTGATGTGAATTAGGATAGCTAACGGGTGCTATATCGACAATAATTAAGGAACAGAACCTTGCAGGATCGATTAAAGCCATCTGCATGGCTATTTTTCCTCCTAGTGAGTGACCAATAAGATGGCATATGTGCAAGTTATTTTCATCGAGCCACGCTATTAGGCGTTCTGCATAGATACAAAGATCTCTTTTGGATAACCAGGAAGAGTCACCATGGTCAGGAAGATCTACACTGTAGACGGAGAAATATGAGGACAATGCTCTTGAAATAGACTTTAAATTCGCTCCCATTCCAAATAATCCGTGCAGAAGCAACACGTTTTCCCCATCACCAGCCCGACGAAAACTTATCATCTTATCTTTCCAAACAAGCGTAACAATTTGTTATCATAACAACGAAACTACCTGGATACTGACTAAAATGGAATTGTTAAAAAAAACATCAAAGACGTTAAGCCGAATCATGATTCCTCTATTAATATCGTCCTGCGCAACAACTGCTCAATATAACCCAACCACATTTAAGTATGAGTTAAATGATGAACTTCTGGAGCAGGCTAATATTAAAACTGTCATTATCCCACATGTTAATCTTGGACCCCCTTCTCGAAAATATCTAGAAAATGTTTCCCCCAGAATCGACGCTCATGTAGCAAGCTATTTGAAAGATAATGGATTCAAGGTGCTACCACAAAGATTATTTAAAAAGCACTACAGCAACGGTATCAGAGCATTTGGAAATCCTATTGATAGAACTACAGGACGAGTGAATAAAAAAACTTTTAGCAGAATAATGCACAGTGTGAGGAATCAACTCCGCAAAGAGTCAAACCTCGACGCGTTTATATTCACCGATCTCATAGAAAGAGAAATATCATTTAGCGGAGGAATGAAGCACTTAGCAAGGTGGGATGGGGTTACCAGAAAACCATCACTGCAGGGTCCTGGAAGCGGCGTCACCGGCGCGTTTGACTGGGCAATGCTAGCATCGGCTGCTTCTCTTCAAATCACAGTATACAACATGGAGCTTCAGCCTCTATTTTTGAATCAAGGTGGACTAGACGCAACTGATGCAATAGACACAAGATCTTCAGCAGGACGATTCGTTAGGAGAAAAAATATTTTAGAAAACGAAAACCACATTTCAGAAGGCGTAGAGCTCGCCTTCCATCCGCTAATCATAATGGATAACTGGCCGGGAAATCCATGATACAGCTACCTTTTTAGTAGATAAACTCCATTCCCCTTTGAATACACCACATCGCGGAAAGTCCTCCCAAAATATAAACAGGGATTTTTCTGACTAAAAGGTTATCTGGCACTATCGACCTAGAGAGGAACCATACTAAATACACCGCTCCAATAAACAGCAATTGTCCTATTTCTATTCCTAGGTTAAAAAACAAAAGTGCTAACGGCACTTGATTTTGTGGCAACCCAGTTTCCGCTAAAGCACCCGCAAACCCCATACCGTGTAACAAACCAAACCCTCCGGCCAACCACCAAGGATTTTTCCATAGAAACCCAGGATTTTCCTTTCGAGAAAGTTCAAGTGCTAAAAGAAAGATGCTCAGGGCTATTACAAGCTCTGCAAGATCAGAAGGGAAAACAAAAACTTCAAGTGTTACTAGTGCAAGTGTTACGCTATGCCCAAGCGTAAAAGCGGTTATCGTCCAGAATAAGCGACTCCCTCCGCCCACCAAAAGCAGAAG
>CAJXCR010000140.1 GCA_913051825.1 uncultured Halieaceae bacterium | reverse complement strand
ACTCAAATGGCCTCTATATTATTATTGAATGGTCCAAATCTTAATCTTCTCGGAGAGCGTGAAGCCGATATCTATGGGAATGTCTCCTTGGCCTCGATTGAAAATAGGCTTCAGGACATTGCCAAAAAGGAGAATCACAATATTTGTTGTTTTCAAAGCAACGCGGAACATGAGCTAGTAGAGCGAGTGCAGATTTCAAAGAAAGATGGCTTGAAGTTCGCCATCGCAAATCCAGCCGCTTTTACCCATACAAGTATAGCGTTGAGGGACGCCTTTTTGGCCGCAAAACTTCCATTCATAGAAGTACACCTTTCCAATTTCCATGCACGTGAACCCTTTCGCAAGCAGTCTTACTTTTCCGATATTGCAGAGGCCGTGATTTGTGGATTCGGTGAATTTGGATACGAGGTTGCACTGAAATTTATAATTGAGAAACTGCGGTAAGTTATACTGAGATTACTATGGACATACGTAAAGTTAAAAAATTAATAGAACTACTTGAAGCTTCCGACATAGATGAAATAGAAATTAAAGAAGGTGAAGAGGCTGTTCGTATAAGCCGAGGAAAGAAAGGCAGTACCCAGGCGGTAAGTCCCGTTTATCACGCTCCTGCAATGACCTCAGCTATGGTTGCTCCTGCCGATAATGAAGAAACTAGGCCGATAAGCGAACCAACCACGGAGCCTCGTAATAGCGACAATTATGTTGTCAAATCACCGATGGTCGGCACATTTTATCGCTCTCCAGCGCCAAATTCGCAACCATTTGTAGAAGTTGGCGACTCGATCAAGGCGGGAGACGTTCTATGCATTGTCGAAGCAATGAAAATGATGAATCAAATAGAAACAGAAAAAGCTGGCACGATCGCTGAGATATTTGTCGAAAATGGGGAAGCGGTCGAATTTGATCAACCTCTTTTTTCTATCGCTTAGAGCATCGGAAACACTTAAAAAATATGAGCTCCGTCATTCCACCGCTAGAGAAGGTACTTATAGCTAATCGTGGCGAAATTGCCCTTCGTGTTCTCCGAGCTTGCAAAGAAATGGGAATCAAAACCATAGCAGTTCATTCTGTGCCTGACCGCGATTTGATGCATGTGAAGATGGCAGACGAGGCAGTGTGTATTGGATCAGCACACTCTAGCGAGAGCTATTTGAATGTTCCAGCAATAATAAGCGCAGCCGAAGTTACAAATGCCACTGCAATACATCCTGGATATGGATTCTTAGCGGAAAACGCGGACTTTGCAGAACAAACGGAAAATAGTGGTTTTAAATTTATCGGTCCAACGGCCAAAACCATAAGACTTATGGGAGATAAAGTTTCAGCTATCGATGCGATGAAAAAAGCAGGCGTACCCACGGTGCCTGGCTCAGACGGACCATTGTCCGATAATTTAGATCTAACACTAGATATCGCAAGAAAAATTGGCTTCCCAGTAATTATTAAGGCCTCAGCTGGAGGAGGAGGACGGGGCATGAGGGTAGTTCACAATGAAGCTGCTCTAAAAAATGCAATATCTATGACAAAAAAAGAAGCTCATGCTGCTTTTGGATCAGATGTCGTCTATTTAGAAAAATTTCTTCAAAAGCCGCGACATGTAGAAATTCAAGTTATCGCTGACGGACTGGGGAATGCGATTCATTTAGGCGATCGAGATTGCTCTCTTCAACGGAGACATCAAAAGATTCTAGAAGAAGCGCCAGCCCCAGGCATTGATTCAAAATTACGCGAAGAGGTTTCTAGTGCATGTGTTAACGCATGCTTGAAGATGAATTATCGTGGCGCAGGTACCTTCGAGTTTTTATACGAAGACGGCGGATTCTACTTCATCGAAATGAACACTAGAATACAAGTAGAGCACCCAGTAACTGAAGAGATTACAGGCTTTGATATTGTAAAAGAGCAGCTAAAAATAGCCGGCGGCGAGGTATTATCGGTTAAACAGAAAGATATTAAATTTACTGGTCACGCTTTTGAATGCAGAATTAATGCAGAAGATTCAAGAACTTTTTTACCTTCTCCAGGTAAAATTGAATCCTTTCATCCTCCAGGAGGGCCAGGTATAAGAGTAGACTCCCATTTATATGATGGATATACAGTGCCTCCTTTTTACGACAGCCTTGTTGCAAAGATTATAGCGCACGGTGAAAGCAGGGAAAATGCGCTAGGAAGACTGACTCAAGCTTTAGACGAATTGATCGTTGAAGGAATCAGGACCAACACTTCCCTTCATCGTGAGCTGGTGAAAGATCAAGCGTTTCGAGAAGGCGGTGTCAGCATCCACTACCTTGAGAGCAAACTAGAAGATTAACGAAAGATGCCCTGGCTTCGCGTAACACTTAATATTTCAAGAGATGAAATAGAAAACTGCGAAAATCTACTTCTTGAGCAAGGTGCAATCTCCGTTAGCCTGGAGAACAATGATAGCGAAGCCGTCTTAGAACCAGAGCTGGGAAAAACACCTTTCTGGAAGTCAGTAAAATTAACCGCCCTATTTGCGGGCTCAGTGAACAGAAGCAATTTAAAGGCAATGCTAACTGATTGCTTTTATTCTAATACATTTACTTTTAAGCTTATCGATGACAAGAACTGGCTAGACGAGCACAAGAAAAACTCTCAAGCAATTGCATTTAATAATAGATTATGTATCTGTCCAAGCTGGATAACCCCCCCAAAAGATGTACCAGCTATACTTAAAATAGATCCGGGCCTGGCATTTGGAACTGGCGAACATTCCACGACATCTTTATGCCTCGAGAGATTGTCAGAAATACCCTTAGGCTCCAAATATATAGTCGATTTTGGCTGTGGATCCGGAATTCTAGCCCTAGCTGCACTGAAACTTGATGCTAAAAAGGCACTGGGAATTGACATAGATCCGCAAGCACTTGCCGCTAGCAAGAAAAATGCGCAAATTAACAATTTAGATCAAGCCCTTGAACTAGCACTCCCTGAGGACTCTAAGACAACCGACTGGCTTGGAAAAGCAGATATCGTAATTGCCAATATACTAGCAAATCCAATAAAAAAATTGGCTACAACCCTTTTAAATATGCTTAATCCTGATGGGACCCTTATACTATCAGGTATTTTGGAGGCACAAGCATCTGAAATAATATCGCATTACCACCGATTTTTGTCGCTAGAACAGAAAAAAACCAAAAATGGCTGGGTTTTACTTCAAGGTAAAGTTGATAATTGATTCTGTTAGTTTATTTTCCAACTCAGCTCTTCACGGACCTTATCTGCTCTAGTATTCTTTTATCCTGCTAAAGTCTTTTATCCATTTATGCTTAAAATTGCTCATTTAACATTTCCTAGCTACGTTGCACTTGCACCGATGGCGGGAATTACTGACCTACCTTTTCGCAATCTATGTGGTGGCATGGGTGCGGGTCTTACGGTTGGCGAGATGACCCATAGTAACCCCAGTCTAAAAAATAGTAGGAAAACAAAGTTAAGATCTAGTTTCGATAAGGAGGGCGGGCTTCGTTCCGTTCAGATTGTGGGCAGCGACCCAGGCTATATGGCTGCGGCAGCAAGGTATAATGAGGAAAGAGGAGCCGAATTAATAGACATAAATATGGGATGTCCGGCAAAAAAGGTTTTAAAAAAAGCGGCTGGATCTGCCTTGTTAAGTAATGAAAAACTTGTAGCAGATATTCTACAATCAGTTGTCAGCTCAGTTTCCGTACCAGTCACCTTGAAGTATAGAACCGGACCCACCCCTAATAAAAGAAATGGAGTTAGAATCGCTAAGATAGCGGAGGCTAACGGCATATCAGGGCTAGCTGTCCATGGACGAACAAGGGAATGCAAATTTCAGGGCTGCGCAGAATACGCAACAATAACTAAAATTGTAGGAGCAGTTGGAATACCAGTATTGGCTAACGGAGATATAAACTCCCCAGAAAAAGCGATGGAAGTAATGTCCTGTACGGGCGCAGCCGGTGTAATGTTAGGCAGATCTGTGCTAGGTCAGCCTTGGCTTTGCGGTCAAATAGACCAATATATAAAAACTGGTTCTACTCTGCCTTCTCCTTCACGAGAAGATAGGGCTAAAATAATAGAAATGCATCTCAAATCTATTCATTCTTTTTATGGAGAAGATTACGGGGTTAGATTTGCCAGAAAGCACGTCGGTTGGTA
>CAJXCR010000139.1 GCA_913051825.1 uncultured Halieaceae bacterium | reverse complement strand
CTGAACTGGATGGACAGCCTACAACAGATTTTTATTCCCTAGTGCTTCAACAAATTGAAATGCCTTTGTTGATAGAAACCATGGAGTATACAAATCAAAACCAAACTCTAGCATCAAAAATTTTAGGTCTAAACAGAGGTACTCTTAGGACAAAGCTTCGACAATATAAGCTTATTGATAACTAGTTTGCCAACAGGAACGCCAATGATGAAAGAAAAAAATTTAATGCCTGTGAAGCGAGCGCTTGTAAGCGTTTCAGATAAAAACGGCCTAATTCCCTTAGCAAATACATTACAGGATTTAAAAATAGAAATTTTATCCACGGGAGGCACGAAAGATTATCTATTAAAAGAAAGCATCGAAGTTAAAGATGTATCTGAATATACCAAGTTTCCTGAAATGATGGATGGCAGAATAAAAACTCTCCATCCAAAAGTACACGGAGGAATACTTGCTCGCCGAGGAAGAGATGACGACGCTATTAAGAGGCATGAAATCGATACTATCGATTTAGTAATAGTCAATCTTTACCCTTTTGAAGAAACGGTTAAGAAAGCAAACTGCAAACTGGAAGATGCAATCGAAAATATCGACATCGGTGGGCCTACTATGGTGAGATCTGCTGCGAAAAATCATCTTTATGTATGCATAATTGTTGATCCCATGGATTACTCCTCAGTTATTGATGAATTAAAAGCGAATAATGGATCTACAACCCACGCCACTCGGTTTGATTTAGCTGTTAAAGCTTTTGAACACACGGCTAATTATGATGGGATGATAGCAAATTATTTTGGCACAAAAATAAAAGATGGTTCCCAGACTTTTCCTCGCACCTTTAATACCCAATTCTATAAAAAACAAGAGATGCGGTATGGAGAAAACCCACATCAAAAGGCAGCGTTTTACGTTGAGAAAAACCTTACTGAGACCGGAATATCCACGTGCAATCAGATTCAAGGCAAAGAACTATCTTTTAATAATGTGGCTGATACGGATGCTGCCCTAGAATGTGTCCGAATTTTTGAAAATCCGACCTGTGTAATAGTTAAACATGCGAACCCTTGTGGCGTAGCGTCTTGCGAGACGATTTACGATGCATACAATCTTGCATATGAAACAGACCCTGAAAGTGCTTTTGGAGGAATTATTGCCTTTAATCGTCCGCTCGACATAGACACTGCAAAAGCAATAATAGAACGTCAGTTTGTAGAAGTGATAGTAGCACCCACAATTGATGAAGAAGCAAAACTAATATTACAAACAAAAAACAACCTACGAGCATTTGAAGTCGGAAATCTTAAAGCGGGGGAACATGCACTAGACTTTAAAAGGGTGAATGGAGGTCTATTAGTTCAAGACCGCGACTTAGGTGCAATATCAAAAGAAAACTTAAGAGTAGTTACCAAAATTCACCCTACAGAGTCACAGCTGAGTGATTTGTTATTCGCCTGGCAAGTCGCAAAACACGTTAAATCTAACGCTATCGTCTATGCTCAAAATTCTCGGACCATTGGTGTAGGAGCCGGTCAGATGAGCAGGGTGAATTCGGCAAGAATTGCCTCTATAAAAGCGGAGCACGCGAATCTGCAGGTACAGGGCTCGGTAATGGCTTCCGATGCTTTCTTCCCATTTCGAGATGGAATTGATAGCGCAGCAGAACGAGGTATAGCGGCCATCATACAACCTGGCGGATCGATGAGGGATGATGAAGTTGTGAAAGCCGCTGACGAACATGATATCGCCATGGTATTTACTTCCATGCGTCATTTCAGGCACTAGTTCCATGACTAATATTAACGCCTTAGTTGTAGGCTCTGGAGGAAGAGAGCATGCACTGGCATGGTCGCTAACTAAATCTCCTAAAGTGGACTCCGTTTATGTTGCTCCTGGCAATGCAGGCACGGAACTAGATGAAAACATTGAGAATGTTCCTATTGACCCGATGAATTTTGAAGCTTTATCGGATTTCGCTTTGAGAAATAACTGTGGTCTTACAATCATCGGACCTGAAGCACCTTTAGTGCGAGGAATTGTCAACCACTTTGAAAAAGTCGAATTACCTTGCTTCGGACCCAGCATGCAAGCTGCACAGCTTGAAGGATCAAAGGCATTTTCAAAGGATTTTATGAATAGACATAATATTCCTACAGGCAGATCGATGACTTTTTCGCAACTAAAGCCGGCTTTGGAATATATACAATCAATTGAAATTCCTATTGTCATCAAGGCAGATGGTTTAGCAGCAGGAAAAGGCGTGATTGTTGCAGAGAATAGAGTTGAAGCTGAAAAAGCCGTTCAAGATATGCTGGCGGGCAATGTATTTGGAGAGGCTGGGCATAGGGTAATCATTGAAGAGTTTCTGGAAGGCGAAGAAGCGAGTTTTATAGTCATTGTTGATGGAGAGAAAATTTTGCCTCTAGCAACCAGTCAAGATCATAAGCGGATTGGCGATAACGATACAGGACCGAATACTGGAGGAATGGGCGCCTACTCTCCAGCGCCAATAGTTAATGAAAAAGTCTATTCTCGGATAATGCAAGAAATCATCCTGCCCACGGTTAAAGGCATGCAAATCGAGGGAAATTACTACCGCGGTTTTCTATACGCTGGACTAATGATAGATAAAAATGAGAATGCCCGCGTCATAGAATATAACTGTCGACTAGGCGATCCTGAAACTCAGCCAATATTGATGCGCCTGAAATCTGATTTAGCAGAAATTTGTTTGGCTGCACTTGATGGATCATTGGAAAGCATTTCTGCCGAGTGGGATTCACGTCATTCTATTGGAGTAGTCATGGCGTCCCAGGGATACCCAGGAGCATATAAAACAGGTGTATCAATTTCTGGTATTGAGATGGCCTGCGAAGAAGATATAAAGGTGTTTCATGCGGGAACTGCTTTTCAAAACGGGAGCTTAGTCTCAACCGGCGGCAGAGTTTTATGTGTCACTTCACTAGGAAAGAATATCGCAGAGTCACAGCAGCGATGTTATGATCAGGTCGATAAGATTTCTTTTGATGGCGCGACTTTTCGCAACGATATTGGATGGCGTGCTTTAAAACGATAATTCACAGAAATCGACACTCTGGATTTTTATATGTTAGGTCGTAACCTTTCTTTTATAGATAAGATTTTAATTCAAGCTGATAATGCTCTTCGCACCTTAGGCGGGCACTCTGTGGCAGATCGAGCATCTCCGGCTGAAGGTCATACAGAGGGTGAACTTACGATTAGTCAAAGAAGGCTAGCGTCAAGGCTTATGCGAGTAAATCATACTGGGGAAGTATGCGCTCAAGCGCTATATCAAGGGCAGGCTTTAACTGCAAAGCTAAATGAAGTTCGTGAAGATATGGAAAAGGCGGCCGAAGAAGAAACTGATCATCTAGTGTGGTGCGAAGAAAGGCTTAATGAACTTGAATCTTCGACCAGTATTCTTAATCCACTATGGTATGCTCTTTCGTTTGGAATCGGATTTGTAGCAGGAAAAATTAGTGACGAAGTTAGCCTGGGTTTTGTCGCAGCGACCGAGGACAGAGTGGTAATGCATTTAAAGGATCATCTTAATAAGCTACCAGAGGAAGATAGAAAGTCTCGTCTGGTACTGCAGCAAATGTTGCATGATGAAGAATGCCATGGAGAAGCAGCAAAGAAAGCAGGCGCCGCTGAATTTCCTAAATTTGTAAAAGACGCCATGTCACATTTATCCAAATTTATGACTAAAACAACATATTGGATATAGGGCTTTTTCCTAAGAAAAGTTACCGAATAATTTTCTAAACTCATAACCCGGATCAGTTGCTCGCATCATCGCTTCTCCAACCAAAAATGTAGTAACATTATTATCTCGCATAATAGCAACATCTTGGGTAGACAAAATTCCACTTTCTGTGATCACCAACTTTTCAGAGGGCACATAGGGTAGCAATTCTAAAGTAGTCTCTACCGTCGTGGTAAAGTCATGGAGGTCACGATTATTAATGCCAATAATCTCAGTCTCTAACTCAAGAGCTCTTTCTAATTCGGCACGATTATGCACTTCAACCAAAATATCTAGATTTACTTCTTTCGCAAAACTCGCCAATTCAAGCATTAGGTTCTGACTTAACGCGGCAACAATCAATAAAATAGCATCTGCTCCAATCACTCTGGCTTCGGCAACCTGATAGGGATCAATAATAAAATCCTTACGAAGAACGGGTAAAAGGCAAGCTTGTCGAGCTTCCATAAGATTTTTTTC
>CAJXCR010000138.1 GCA_913051825.1 uncultured Halieaceae bacterium | reverse complement strand
TTCCCAATGCTTCAGGTTTTGTGAGCAAACGACCTTCATCAATTTTCGCATTAGCAAGATCCGAAATTATATTGTCCTGAGGGTTATCTCTAAGACGATCTAACATCTCAGCAAAATAATGCTGGAACTCAACGATATCCTTTGCATCTTGGAGCTGCCTCTCCTCGTCGGCAAGTTGACCCACTCGACTAGCCGAAGCATCTGACCATTTCTTCAAAAGAGGCAATTCTGAACGAGGTACGCCCAGCTGATCTGCAATAACGTAAATCGGCAATGGTACACAAAGTTCATTTAACAGGTCGACCTCAGAGCCATCGATCCAAGCATCTATAAGTTCATTAGTAATGTGCTCAATGTAACCACGCATACTCTCAATTCGCTTGTTCGAAAAGACCTTATTAACCAAACTTCTATAGACCTTATGTCTAGGAGGATCTTGAGTTAGCAGGGTTTCAACCATTTCGTAACCCGATGCATAGACATCCCTAATTTGATTGTTTCCTGAATCTGCATTAATCATATTACTGAAATTATTTGAGTAGGTGGCAGGATCACGAATGACCTGGCGGACATCGGCATGTCGGGTGACCAAGAATATGTCAGAACCTGGAAGTTTGAGAACAGGTGCCTCTTCCTGCACCTGCTTATAAATATCGAAGGGACATTCTAAGACTTCGGGATCAAAAAAATTGAGCTCTTCTAAGTTAATCCGGTTCACTATAAAGCCTCCGCAAGAATCAAATCAGCCGTTGGAAACGCACCGTCAGGAAGTGTTTTCTTTCTCGCATTCACAAATGATTCAAAATCACCGGTCACAATCTGCCAGAAAAAAGCATTACTCGTGCCATCAATGTCTACATTAAATGGACAGAACCCCATCGGAATATATCCGAACGAATTTTTTTCGTCCGCAGTATAAAGATGGTCTGACTGGAAAGACTGAAGCAAGGAAATTTGATCGATAGGAAGCATATCAAAAAAAGCGATTGCCGGTTTCTTTACATTCAGTTTTCTTAAAAACTCCGCCGGAAAAAGACCACCCGTCCAACGCGCATTAATCTCGGTCACGATGACTTCATCCCCGTCGATAAAATAATCAACTCCGCAATTTACGCCTTCCTCCGAGACATGCCCATGACTGCGGGCATATTCTCCCACCCTCATTAGTTCTTCATGATGTCTGTCTGTCACCACTAGGTCACTTGCTATGTAATTACCTACCCATTTCCCACCAGCGAAAAGAATTTTACGTACGTTGCTTATACGAATATCTTTAGGTGTAATAGTCAGGTCTACCGTCATTTCTTTAAAACGATCGGTGTCAATAATCTCCTGCAGAAGAACCTCTAAATCATTATCATACTCTGCGATCGACTCTAGGCAGTCTTTGACAGTAGCTGCCGGGAATACATTCCTTGCTCCAGCCAAGCCAAGCAGCTTCACCATCAGGCCTTTCGGATTTTTTGAAAAAAACTCGTCTGCCTCTCCTTCCTGTATACCACGTTTTCTAAAAACCTTTGTGGCAGGAACAGGAATTCCTGCCCCAGGAGCATGATCGGAAAAATGCAATTTAGAATTAGTATTTCTACTGATCTCTAGAGCGTGTGAGTTCTGATGTAGAACCGAGTTTGAACCACTAATCATATAAAGGTTAACAAGGTCTACCTCAGGCAGGTTACGAGACACACTGTTGTAAAAATTATCTAGCGGGTGATAAGAAAGATTCTCGGAGCCAACTGATTCTAGACCGACTCTTTTAAACATTTGCAGATAGTGAGAAAGAAGAGCAGACCATATTTGATCCTCAAACTGTTCCGCCATGGAAACGTAATCGATTCGCTTTCCTAACCCAACAAGAGCAACTTGAAGCGCACAGGTAAGCATTTGATTTTCTGCATGATCAACCTGCTGTTTTGGAGTAAGCTTTTCAAGGTCATGATGCAAGGAACAGTCATCACCCGCCATAGAATAAAAGACCGATGAAATCTGCTCTGGAATATAACAACCTATCTTCATAGTGACATTCTAGTTCCTATCTACTTTTCAGACAAACCGAACTCAACCATGTGACGAGAATGCTTTGGGGTACCGTCCTAATGCAAGCACCATCATAGACGCGGCCAAGAAAAGAACCGTTGCCGCCACAAAGCCCGTGTCATAGCTGCCAGTAATGTCGTAAACACTCGCAAATGCCATGGGAGCGGTACCAGAACATACGGCCAGCGTTGCATAGAGAACCGAATAAATCTTGGCGTAATGTTTCAGTCCAAAATACTTGGCTGCCAAAAATGCCATTAAGTCTAACTCTGCCCCTGCTGCAAAACCGATTGTAAAACTTGCAATTGCCGCCATCACGAAGGATTGGTCGCCATAAAAAATTAGTGTGCCTATTGTTGGCATCAGTAAACATACGCACGCTATACCTGGCGCCCAATACCGGTCGCAAAGATAGCCTACGACTACTCTCCCTACAATAATGGAAATCCCAAAGACACTTTGTATAGTAGCCGCCTGCTCCCTACTAAATCCATCGTCCGTCATCGATGGAAAAAGATTCGGTCCAATTCCGGAAAAACCCATGTAGGCAAAAAGAATAGATAATAAAAGAATCCAAAATCGGTAACTCTTTGCGGCTTCCGACAGCGTCAAACCTTCGTGCGCTTGGTGAGCTTGGTGATCAACCTTTATATCTTCTGCACCAGAAGACTCAATGGGACGAAATAGAAAATATAATACTGGCCAAACTAATATAAAAGGGACCAGACCAAGTCCTATGTAAGCACCGCGCCAACCAAATTCAGAGGTCAACCAAACAGTATAATGAGGCGCTACCGACGCACAAATTCCAGTACCAGTTAGACTCAAGCCTAGTGCAAGACCCCGCCTTTTAAAAAAGCTGGTTGCTATCGCTCTAGTCCATGTAACCGGTATCGTACCCGCACCCAACAAAGCAATACTGCCATAGGCGAGAAAAAGCATCCAAAGCTCTCCTTGCATCGAGGAGGCAATAAAAAATCCTACTCCGAGGCCTAGCATTGCCGGAAGAGCAACACGACGGGCGCCGAAACGGTCAATCAACCAACCTACAAATGGAGAAGTTAATGCCCCGAGCCCTGAGCTAAATAAAATTGCTGACTGAAACTCCGCTCTAGTCCATCCAAACTCGGCAGTTACGGGTCCGACCAATGCTCCTATAGTGTAATAAGGCAGAACAAAAGAACTGCTAATAATTCCAATGCACGTTGCCAGTACCAGCGGCCAACGCTGTTGAAGTTCACCTTGCTCCTGTGTCACTAGTCAATCTCCAATATTTGAAAATCTTGATATCAATTCGGATCAAAGACCTGCTTGGGCAAGTTGCCTCTGATAGCTACTCAGATCGAAGTAATCTCGCCAGACTTCGATCTTTAAATCTTTAAGCTCAAATGTCCCCATGACAGGAAGTGACACATCCGATCCATTTATCACAAAATCATCTATCCGCTCTGTTAAAACAATGTCGCCCTCAGCCACAATATTTAAAATCTGCCAATTGCACTCACTAAATATCCAAGCACTCTTAAGATACTCTGTAACTGCTGGCAACCCTGAAACGGGTTCCATAGGGATATTATGATAATAAATATCGTCTCCTAAATGACTAATTACTTCATCAAAAGACATCTGATTCCAAGCTGCTATGAAATCTCGCACAACCCGCTCCTGTTCAGTCATATCGCTGCCCTCAACAAACGTTTTGCATTATCTGTAAATAACTTCTGATACTCTGATTTAATTCCCAATGCATGCTGATCCCAACCTGAAAAATTTGTTCCCATAACCAATCTCTCCTTACCCATCACATTAAATATCAAATCGAGTACTCTCTCATCATGGACATGAGTATCGAACCATAACTTGCTCAATGATTTTTCAAACGCTCCCTCGTATCTGAGCGTCTCCGGGACCCAGGGACGTTTTAAGCACGCTTGATTCAGACGACCCACCAGGGCGGCAACTCCCCCTCCTGCATGACTAATACAAATGTCCAAGGATGGGAATCTTTCAAGGACACCTCCAAAAATAAGTGTGGCTACAGCTAAGGCTTCCTGCGCCGCGAATCCGGTGAGTAAGTCCAAATCAAATTGTCTTAAGTTTGAGTCACCTTCCGGACCATCAATACCCGCTGGCGCCGGATGAATAAATAATGGAACATTCATCGATACTAAAGCGGAATAGAGTGGGTTGAGTCGCTCGTCATTTAAAGAGATACCAAAATCGG
>CAJXCR010000137.1 GCA_913051825.1 uncultured Halieaceae bacterium | reverse complement strand
TCATTAAAAATTGAGCGTGACGGAGGGATTCTAAAGGTAACGTTTAACCGCCCCGAGAAGAAGAACGCGATTGATAATCCGATGTGGATTTGTCTAAAAGATACATTCTTGGAAGCTGGCGACGATGATAACGTTAGATGTATATTGCTAGCCGGAGCAGGAGAAAATTTTTCTGCTGGGGTGGATTTGTCATCATTTGGGCAAACCCAATCAGAATCTGAACATCCCTTTGAATCAGCGGCTCGCGCCGTGGCAGACTTTAACAAACCATTGGTTGCGGCCGTTAAAGGAGTGGCAGTCGGAGGTGGAGCCACGATTCTTTTTCATGCAGATATCGTCTATGTAGGCAAGAGCCTCAGGATGAGATTGCCTTTTGCTAGTCTAGCACTCGCACCAGAATGGGCTAGTAGTTATATGCTCCAAGCCAATATAGGCGCTCAGCGCGCAGCCGAATTATTCTTTACAGCACAGTGGATCGATTCTGATTTGGCAGTTAGTTATGGTATCGCTGCAGGCGCATTCCACGATGATGAGCTATTAGAGATAACTAAGGCAAAGGCACATGAGATCTGTAAATGGCCGGCTTCGGCGCTTCGCGAGATAAAGAAATGTCTTAGGGTTCACCATAAGCCTAACATCGATTTGGCTTTTCAGATTGAGCAAGAAGCGATGACACGATTGGCAGGCTCTCCTGACAATGTAGAAGCTATTACGGCTTTATTCGAAAAGCGGACTCCAAATTTTACTGGTGGTTAGCGAGCTAGCCTAATGACTCGAAACCCGTTATCTCAAGATTAAAACCGGACAAAGCATTGAAGCGTTTGGGTTCTGATAATAGACGCATTTTAGTTATACCTAAAGTACGCAATATTTGTGCTCCCGTTCCGATTACTCGATAGTTTTGCGCATCCGATGCTAATAGACTTGCTTCTGGAAAACTTTCAACTGCTGCGAATTCAGTCTTTGTATCGGAGGGCTGTCCAATCAAGACAACCACTCCGCACCCATTTTTGGCAATGTGTTCCATTGATCTTCTGTAAGACCAACCTGATGAGGAGTTATCAATTAAAGTTCCAATAACATCGCGTAATGGATCTATAGTTTGAACTCTGACAAGCGGTTCAGAATTTTTATCGATATCACCTCGCACTAATACATAATGCAGACTTGAGTCAATAAGGTCATGAAATACGTGTAGCAAAAAACTTCCAAAATCCGTATCTATCTTTTTGCTTATTGACAGCTCAACAGATTGCTCATGTAGAGTTCGATATTCAATTAGATCAGCTATGGTTCCCATCTTTAGTTTATGTTGCTCAGCAAAAATCTCCAGCTCTGGGCGTCTAGCCATTGATCCATCTTCATTCATTATTTCCACTATGAGGGCTGCAGGTTGGAAGCCAGCCATTTTAGCGAGGTCTACTCCGGCTTCCGTATGCCCCGCTCGTCTTAGTACGCCTCCTGGTTTTGCTACCAAGGGAAAGATATGCCCGGGTTGTTCTATATCTGTTGGTTTTGCATTTCTTTTTACTGCCTTAGCTACAGTATGAGCTCTTTGTATTGCACTGATGCCCGGGCCTATTTGCTCCGTAGCATCAATTGATACTGTGAAATTGGTTTCGTGTTGAGATCGATTGTTACTTGCCATCATCGGTAACTTTAGTTGTCTAGAACGTTCTTCTGTAATAGGCATGCAGATGAGACCACATGCTTGACTAGAAAAAAAATGAATAACTTCGGGCGTGACAGCTTCAGCCGCTATTAACAAATCTCCTTCGTTCTCGCGATCTTCGTCATCCATCAAGATAATCATACGATTGGATCGCAATTCATCTATTAGAGCTGGAATGCTGCTTAAGGGCATATATAAATATCTATATTGCTATTTAATCAAGAGGTTAGTTGAACAGCGATGGCTGTAGCTTCACCGCCTCCGATACATAAAGAGGCAATGCCTCTGCTTTTTCCGAGCTGATGCAGAGCATTTACTAGTGTGACGATTATTCTGGATCCACTTGATCCTATCGGATGACCTTGTGCGCAAGCACCTCCATAAACGTTAACTTTTGAATGCTCTATATTTAACTCACGCATTGCCAGGATTGTTACCATTGCAAAAGCCTCATTGATCTCAAAGAGATCTACATCTTCTAGATTCCAGTTCACTTTCCGCGCGAGTTTTTTAATGGCGTCTATCGGTGCTAATGTAAAGTCATTAGGTTTTAGGCTATGTCTAGCATGACCGACTAAATAAGCAACTGGATCTAGATTCATCTCTTTTGCATATTTAGAGTCAGCTAATACGATAGCACTGGCACCATCTGATATTGAACTGGTGTTAGCGGCGGTGATAGTCCCATCCTTAGTGAAAGCAGGTTTTAGAGTTTTAATTTTTTCCTTAGAAGCCCTTTGTGGTTGTTCGTCCATTAAAACTTGATGAGTACCCTTTCGATTTTCAATTTCAATTGAAACAATTTCTTCTTTTAGTGCACCTGTCTTTTCCGCAGACAAAGCGCGTTCGAGTGAGCTGATTGCAAAAGCATCCATCTCTTCACGAGTTACGTTATATTTATCCGCCGTTTCCTGAGCAAAGCTACCCATCGATCTTCCAGTATAGGCATCTTCCAGCCCATCTATAAACATATGATCTTTTAATGCGTTGTGTCCTGTTCGGATACCGCTGCGAGCGCCAGCTACCAAGTGAGGCGCGTTTGTCATGCTTTCCATCCCGCCTGCAACAACCAATTTATTAGTCCCTGACACTATGCTGTCATTTGCAAATAACGCGGCTTGCATTCCGCTCCCACAGACTTTATTGATTGTAACAGCTCCAGCTGTCTCTGTTATTCCAGCTCCTATAGCTGCTTGTCTAGCTGGGCTTTGTTTTAATCCAGCAGGTAAGACACAGCCCATGAAGACTTCATCAATGTTCTCTGCTTTTATTTTGCTCTTTGATAATGCTCCTTTGATGGCAAAAGCACCTAAATCAGTTGCACTCACCGAAGCAAGACCACCTTGCAAACAACCCACGGGGGTTCTAGCTCCTCCTAATATAACTACTCTGGACTGTTGCATTGAAGGATTCCTTTTCTGCATTTTTAGATTCGATTTTTTTACACACAATTTAATTAATTACGCATGAAGGCACGGGCGGGTCATTTAGCCACATGGCCACAATATCCTCAATCATTTAGCTAATCTTTTGCTACAAAAATATTAACCACTATGAATGCGTTTCCGGAGGATCCTGAAGCAGGATAATATCAAGGTAAAGCAAAAAAATAATGGATGCCAGACAAGATCTCAGTTGGTTTATTCTTTCATAGATTGATGTTTAGGTTTGGAAAGATGGCTTATACGGACTAAAGTGGCCAAAGTACCACAATAAATTGCGGATTAGAGTATAAAGAAAGTCGCAAGCAATCTAGACTCTTCCTATTGGTACTGGTTTATCGAAGTGTCGTATGAGTCAATCGAAGTTACCTGTGATTGTTGGTTTTGGTGGTATAAATACCGCTGGTCGTTCATCTTGCCACCATGCATATTCCAGATTGGTGTTTGATTCGCTTTCCGAAGAGCATCGCCGTCGTACTTTAGATTCCATAGCACAGTTGATGAATATTCAAGATTCTTCTTCACGAGAGAAGTATATCTTGGATCATACTTTAGTGCGGCGCATAGAGGTTCAGCATTTTGATCCAGAGCGAGTTGAGTGGAATAGAAGATTTCCCACTCAGAGCAATGGGCATCCAGTAAACTTTAATGTAAAGCGACAGAACCTACCAGACCAAATACCAAGAGACTGGTCTTTGACACCTAGTTCCGTGACGCATGTCAATGTGCAAATAGTTGGACAACAAGATTTTTTGCTTCCTACTGTGCGAAATTTCGAAGTGAAAGCAGCTGGACAGTTGCCAACAGGATTTGAGCCAGGAGAACTATATCCCTCTAGAAACCATCCTAGAGGTCTCCAAATGACTATTTATGCAGCTTCAGATACCTTAGGTTCTCTTGGGATTGACTGGGAACGTATCCAAGAAAGAGTATCTCCAGATCAGATTAGTGTTTACGCCGGAAGTGCCATGGGACAGCTGGATTCAGCTGGTACCGGCGGCATGATTAAATCTAGGTATGTTGGCCAAAGAGTAAGTTCTAAATTTTGCGCACTTGGGTTGGCTGAGATGCCTTCAGATTTTATTAATGCCTATGTGCTGGGTAGCGTCGGCTCGACAGGCGCAAGTTTGGGCGCTTGTGCCTCCTTCTTATATAATCTTCGCCAT
>CAJXCR010000136.1 GCA_913051825.1 uncultured Halieaceae bacterium | reverse complement strand
TGTTTCTGGTGCTTATGTTATTTCTTAGCCCAAAACTCGCGTTATGGGTGTGCACTGGCATTTTAGTGGCATTTATGGGAACTCTAGCCTTACTTCCCTATACCGGCATAAGCCTGAACATGATCTCTTTATTTGCTTTTCTACTAATACTTGGAATTGTGGTGGATGATGCCATCATTGTGGGGGAGTCGATCTACACGAAGCAAACCCAAGGAGATACGCAAATCATGGGCGCTTTAAACGGAGCAAGAGGCGTTCTTAAGCCAGTAATGTTCGCGGTTATCAGCACCATGATCTTCTTTGTTCCTATGTTTTTTATGCCTGGTGAGATGGCTGAGACAGCAACCTCCATTCCAGTAGTCGTCATTATTGCGCTGTCCTTATCGTTGGTTGAATGCCTTCTTATTCTTCCAGCGCACCTTGCCTATATTAATCAATCGAATTCAGTCTCTGGTGTATTAACTTCAAAATTTGACATGTTAAGAGTTAAATGTGCTGGCTTAATGAAAACGGCTGGTCATCATTACTACAAACCATTGCTAGAACGTTCTCTGAGGAACAGCTCGACAGTCATTGCACTTTTTATATCAGCTCTTTTACTCAGTCTTTCGATCTACGGAGGAGGATGGATGCGAACCGGATTTTTCCCCAATATTGTAAGCAATGACATTGCTGCGGAGATTGAATTGCCGGAGGGAGGTCCATTCTCTGATACCGAGAGAATCATGCTGCAAGTTGAATCTGCGGCCCATGAACTACGCTCTAGGTATCCGGATGACGAGAATGGGGATCCAAAAAATTCAGGATTTGGGGCGATTATGTCATGGGCTCAAGACAACAACTTATGGGTGAGAACAGAGCTGAAGTCAAGAGATCTGGATGCGCCTGCCTTAGCTAACGAATGGCGAGAGCTGATGGGTGACATCGTCCCTGTAAAAAACATAGAAATGGACTATACGATTAATAGGTTGGGTAAACCAATTAGCCTGATTTTGACTTCCAATTCCATGTCAGATCTAAAAACTGTTTCCTCTGAACTAAAGAACCTCCTAAAACAGTATCCTGGCGTTTATGATATTGGTGATACTTTCGACTCTGCTAGGGACGAAATAATATTGAATCTAAAGCCGGCAGCGGAAAATCTTGGAATCACACTATCAGATGTTGCTAGGCAGGTCAGATATGCCTTCCATGGTGCGGAAGCACAAAGGATTCCAAGAGCAAAGGAAGATGTTCGGGTCATGGTGAGATACCCAGACGGTGAGCGACTTGCTGTAGAGAATCTCCGAGAAATGAGAATCAAATCCCCTGGTGGTATACAGGTTCCGTTTGATACTGTGGCAGAAATCAGCTTTGAGCCGGGCTACGTTTCTATCGATCGGCTAGATCGTCGGCGCATCCTTGAAGTTTGGGCAAATGTTGTGCCAGGAGCTTCAGTTCCAAGAGAGATTGTAGCGGCAATTACTAAAAATCATCTTCCTGAATGGAAAGCTCGGTTTCCTGATCTGAATTTAAATCTAGATGGTGAGCTAGAAGAAGCTGAAGCTTTTCGCAGCGCGATGATGAAATACATGTTTTTATCTATGTTGGTCATCTATGCCTTGATGGCAATAGTATTCCATTCATATTGGCAACCTTTCCTTGTTTTAACTGCAATTCCATTTGGACTGATGGGGGCAATATTCGGGCACTTGATATTAAATTGGCAGGTCAGTATGTTTTCCCTTTTAGGTGTGATTGCCTGTTCTGGTGTAGTCGTTAATGATAATCTCGTATTAATAGATAGGATTAATCAACTTAGGGAAGAAGGAAGCAATTTATACGATTCGTTGGTTAAGGCAGGAACAGATCGTTTTCGACCGATCATTCTGACTTCTATAACTACATTCATTGGTTTATTGCCAATAATGTCGGAAACAAGCATACAAGCCCAGTTTTTAATACCAATGGTTACATCGCTGGCGTTTGGCGTCTTATTTGCGACCGGAGTAACCTTATTACTTGTGCCTTGTCTATATGTGGCTGGCGAAAGGCTCAAAGAGATCTTCTCTATTGCTACTTCGGGGATCGAAGGAAAAATAAGTTAATCAGTCAGCAATAAGTTTTTAGCTAAAGTGCCAAATCACTAACTCAGTCTAGGACCTGCATTAGCTATTGCAGATGATACGTCAAATTTAATAATATTTTCTTGAAAAAGTTTTCCTAACTGCATAGCCGAAGAATTATAGTCCTCAATGCGCTCCCAACCAGATCGTGGATCTACATATCGTTGATCGACTTCAGGAATTGTTTGAGGGAAATCAAGATTAAGAATATCTAGATGGGATTTAGGCCTATTGATCAATGCACCACTTTGTGCCGCGGAAACCACCGCGCGAGTAACTGGAATCGGGAAGCGTGAACCTGTTCCGTTGCTAGTACCTGAGCCACCTGTCCAGCCTGTGTTGACTAAATAAACTTGGCTACCGAAATCCTCGATACGTTTCATCAATAATTCGGCATACTCCCTCGCTGGTCGAGGCATAAAAGGTGCGCCAAAGCAGGTAGAAAAAGTTGGATTAATTCCCGCTTTAGCTCCCACCTCCGTTGAGCCAACTTTGGCCGTGTAGCCGCTAAGGAAGTGAAATGCAGCGGCCTCCTTTGATAGAATCGATATTGGTGGCAATACTCCGGATACGTCACAGGTTAAAAAAATCACACAGTTAGGTTCGTTACCTGAATTAGTGGGGACCCGCTTTTCTACATGCTCTAGAGGATAACAGCAACGACCATTCTCAGTAAGGCTCGTGTCGGAGTAATCAGCATGATTTTCTGAGTCAAGTACGACGTTTTCAATTATTGCTCCATGCCTTATCGCATCCCAGATAATAGGTTCATTTTTCTGACTTAAATTTATTGTTTTTGCGTAACATCCTCCCTCGATATTAAAAACAGCTCCTTTTGTCCATCCATGTTCATCATCGCCAATTAGATGCCTATTCGGATCTGCTGACAGTGTGGTTTTGCCAGTTCCAGATAAACCAAAAAATAGAGTAGTACTGCCATCATCACCAACATTTGCAGAGCAATGCATGGACATAACACCTTTTTCCGGGAGAAGGAAATTTTGGACTGAAAACATTGCTTTTTTCATCTCCCCCGCGTATTTCATTCCCGCTAGTAATACCCTTCTTTTGCCGAAATTAATTATGACCACCCCGTCAGAATTAGTTCCATCTCTTTCAGGACTGCAGACAAAATTCGCTGCATTCATTATTTCCCACTCAGGTTTTTTATGCGGGTTGAAGTTTTCAGGACGAATAAACATGTTTTGAGCAAATAGATTTTGCCATGCTGTTTCTGTCGTGACATTAACTGGCAAATAATGCTCACAGTGTTGGCCTACGTGCAGATGGGAAATAAATATTTCTTTTTCTACTAAATAACTTTTTACCTGATCCCATAGATCATCAAACTGGGCGCTGTTAAATGGTCTATTTACATCTCCCCATTCAATTTCGTCTTGAGTGCTTGCTTCTTTGACGATAAATCTATCTGATGGAGATCGTCCGGTTCTTGGCCCAGTTGTAACAAGTAAAGCACCTGTGTCAGACAGTACGCCTTCTTTTTTATTAATGGCTATTTTGATTAGTTCGCTTGGATCTAGATCAATATTTTTTTCTAATTCGTTTTCTTCGATTTCCATTAAAGGTATTCCAGCCTTACTTTTGTTTACTATCCAGTAATTTAATAGTGACGTAATTTAGTTTTAACTATCGGTTGATTATGGCAGAAACCTGCCTGCAAGCGAATAGTTCCATAATAAACGAATTCAATATTGACTATAAATTATTTTGCAGATGTCTCTATTTTCTATACGAATCTTGCTGATTATAGATAAATATAAATATCTTTTTTCAATTGATACTAGAGAAAAAACAAAAATCACTCCAAAATAAGTCGTAATTTATAGGAGAAATTAAATGCGATTCAGTTATCAAGTTGGAATGTGTCAGGCGGATCATTATTTACCTCTTGCAAGAGCCGCAGAGGAGGCGGGATATCATCAAATCACTATTCCAGACAGTATTTGTTATCCAGAAGAATGTAGTTCCAAGTATCCCTATAATGCAGATGGTAGTAGAGAATTTCTTGAAAAAGTTCCATTTCTTGAAAGTCTCATAGCAATAGCGGCTATGGCAGCTGTTACGGAGAGAATTCGTTATGCTACTTTTGTTTATAAGTTGGCAGTCCGACAAGCTCCAGTAGTGGCAAAACAAGTTCAGAGCATTCAACAGTTATCAAACAATAGATTTGATTTTGGTGTTGGTATAAGTCCTTGGGAAGA
>CAJXCR010000135.1 GCA_913051825.1 uncultured Halieaceae bacterium | reverse complement strand
CTGTCTCTAAAACAAAAACACCTCCCATAATAAAAAATACAAGCTCATGCCTAATTATTACTGCGACAAGGCCTAGTGCCGCTCCAAGTGATAAAGCTCCAATGTCTCCCATAAAAACTTGGGCTGGATAAGTATTAAACCAAAGAAAACCTAAACCGGCGCCGGCTATTGCTCCACAAAAAATAGCTAATTCAGCGCTCTCGTGAATATATGGGATATGAAGATATTCTGAAAAGTTCGTATTGCCAGCTATATATGCTATTACCCCAAGTGCCGAGGCTATCATCACCGCAGGAATGATAGCTAAACCATCAAGACCATCAGTCAAATTTACTGCATTACTAGATCCGACAATAACGAAATAAGCTAGAATTATAAAAAAAGGACCGAGCTGCAAAGCAAAATCTTTAAAGAATGGAATATAAAGCTGTGTATCCACCGGGCTATCACCTAAATAAAAAAGGTAGATAGCCGCAGAAAAACCAAATACAGATTGCCAAAAATATTTCCACCGAGCGCTCAAACCCTGCGAATCTTTTTTTAAGACTTTACGATAATCATCAACCCAACCAATCGCACCAAAGGCTAATGTCACAATAAGCGCCAGCCAAATAAAAGTATTACTTAAATTAGCCCAGAGAAGCGTGCTCAATGAAATAGCCACCAAAATCAAACCACCTCCCATGGTCGGAGTACCTGACTTTTTGAAATGACTATCTGGACCATCTTTGCGGACGGTTTGCTCTAGCTGATAGTAATTAAGTTTTCTGATGAAAAATGGTCCTAAAAAGAGAGAGAGAGCTAAGGCCGTTACCACAGAAAGAATCCCGCGAAGTGTTAGGTATTGGAAAACCTGAAAACCCGACTCAAATTTACTCAAATACTCAGCAAGCAAGATTAACAAGATGTCTCCTTACTGTTTATCAACGACTCTACAATTACTTCCATAGCTTCACTTCGCGAGCCTTTTATCAAAACCGCGTCGTCTGCGCCAAAATAACTAACTGCTATAGCTATTAGATCAGATTTATTTGAGAACCAGCGGCCACTTCGACCGAACGCGTCCAAGGCTGGCAGAATTCGATCACCCAAACCCCAGAGATTTTCTATACCTTTATCCTTAGCATATTTTCCTATTTCTCTATGGAAAAAGTCTGATTCGGCACCTAGTTCTTGCATGCTTCCCAAAATCAAAGTAGAGCGCCTATCACACTTCGCAAGCACATCAATAGCTGCTCTCACTGATCCCGGATTGGCGTTATAGCAATCATCTATCACCAAAGCTCCAGAAGCTGGCTGATAACGTGTCATTCGACCAACCTCTGACGAAACTGACTCGATTCCAATTGCAATCTCTTCTAAGCCTATATCACAGGCCAGTCCAAATGACACAGCTGCCAGAGAATTTGAGACATTGTGAACACCAGGTAATTTTAAATTAATATCAATGAATCCATTTTGTGTATTTACTCTGAAACCCATTCCATCAATTCCATAGAACTGCAGATTACTGGCATAAACATCTGCTCTTGGATTTCGCACGCTGAAGTCGATTAATACTTTTGGATTTGCTCTTCTACGCCAAAGTTCTGACGCAGGCTCATCATTATTTATGATGGCCACTCCGTCAGCTGGAAGACTGTCGTAGATAGATCCTTTCTCCTCTACTACCGCACTCAAATCACCCATGCCCTGCAAATGAGCTGGTAGCGCATTAAGCGCAAGTGCGGCATTTGGTCTTACTAACTCACAGAGATATTTTATATCCCCAGGTTTGCCTGCACCCATTTCTATAACAGCAAACTCATGAGAGGGATCTATATTAAGCAGGGTGAGCGGTACACCAATTTCATTATTAAGATTTCCTTTAGTACCGATTGTTGGAGCTTTCTTAGCAAAAACAGAAGTAACCAGATTTTTTACTGTCGTCTTACCACTACTCCCGGTTATAGCTGCGACAAAACCAGGAAAAAGTGTTCGATTTATTCCTCCCAATCCACCTAGAGCCAACTGAGTATCTTCAACTTCCAGCTTGGATAAGCCGTAGTCAGTTCCTTTGCACAATATAGCAGGAACACCAGCCAATCTAACTTTGTCCAAGAAGTCATGTCCATCGAAGTTAGCTCCTTTTAAAGCTACAAAAACATCTCCGTGGAATATCTGTCGACTATCTGTGCAAACTCTAGAAAATGTGCGATCTATTCCAAATAAATTTGCGTTAAGAGATGCTTCCAACTCGCTTAATGCCATGGATCTCATCATTGTGAGCTTCTCAACTCTAGGGCCTCACGAGCACATTCAAAATCACTAAACCTCACTTCAGCATCATCAAAGATCTGAACTTCTTCATGCCCCTTCCCTGCAATGAGAACGCAGTCGCCAATTTTTGCCTGATTAATTGCAAAAAATATTGCCTCCGCCCTGTCTGAGATGCGATTTATTTCCTTAAAACAACCTAGTTGAATTTCATCTAGTATTTGCTCGGGTGATTCATCACGAGGATTGTCGCTTGTAATTATGACTTGATCCGAAGCTTCGCATGCGACTCGACCCATTTCTGATCTTTTGCTCTTATCACGATTTCCTCCACAACCAAATACTGTAGTCAGTGACCCTTCAAAATAAGGTCGCAACGATAGGATCGCCTGCTCTAGGGCCTTAGGTGTGTGCGCATAATCAATAACCACTTTAAAACCATAATCATTATGCAAAAATTGGAAACGACCTGGAATTGGTCGCAAAAGTGGTATTGCATTAACAATATCTTCGAATTTCCCCCCTGAAAGCACACTACTAGCTAATGCAGCAAGTAAATTTTCTAAATTAGACTTACCTGGCAATGGAAACTCAAAATCACTGACGCCCCACGGGGTATCTATGACACCGCAAACTCCCAAATTCTTTTCGGAATATTTCAGAACCTTAATATCTGCTTCTTTTTTTGGATGAATGCTAAATTTTAAGCACAGAATGTCACTGGAAAGATGGCTAACGAGTTCTTCAGAAAATTTATCTTCAAAATTGACTACTGCATTTTTTAACCCTACTTTAGAGAAAAGTTTTTTCTTGGCTTGACCATATTTTTCCATGCTTATGTGAAAATCTAGATGATCCGGAGAGAGATTTGTAAATACTCCTGTATCAATTTCCGTTCCATCTACTCTACCTTGCTCTAAGGCATGAGAGGAAACTTCTAAAGCAACCAACTCTATATTTAAATCACGCCAATCAGCCAGGGTGCTTTGAATAGTGATTGCATCCGGCGTAGTGTTATTCATCCCAATTTTTAGATCATTCTTAGGAAAGCTGCCTAAAGTTCCTATAACGCCCGAAGGACGTTTGGTTATACTCGCTAGCTGCCCAATTAAACCTGTAGTTGTAGTTTTACCGTTTGTTCCCGTCACTCCAACTATATGCATGTTTTTACTAGGATGATCGTAGAATGTCGCTGCTATAGCTCCCAATTGTTCTTTCAAATTTGGAATTTCTATAAACGGTATTTTGGTAGAGATTAGATTAGTTGGACTTGGCTCCGCCAACACTGCCGAAGCGCCACGCGCAACTGCGTCTTCAATATAATTTAAACCATTCTTTTGAAGTCCTTTGATAGCTACAAATGCGTCCCCCGGCAAAATTTTCCTACTATCAACCTCTAGACCATTTACATATCCACAGTCAGGACTATTAGTTGCGAATTTGGCCAATTTATGGAGTGAGTAACGTTTTTCCACTTTATCTTGCCTGACAGTGATCACGCCCGATCTCCCAAAGATAGAGAGTCAAAGACAAATTTAACCTTTTCTTTTTGTGGAGGTATGCTCATTAGCCGCAGCGTTGCTTCAGCAACTTTTGAAAAAACTGGTGCGGCTACTGTGCCACCGTGATATTTATCTCCTTTTGGTTTATCAATAACTACCACTGTTACAAATCTAGGATCGTCTACAGGCATAATGCCCGCGAATAAAGCTATATGCTGATCTTGCTCATAACCGGACAATCCAAGCTTACGGACCGTACCGGTCTTGCCTGCAACAGAATATCCAGGCACTTTTGCTCTGAAACCTGTACCATCCTCTTCAGTTACTGACCCAAGCACTCTAAGCACTTGATTAGCGATAGCTGATGATAGAACTCTACTAGGGCGCGGCAAATCGTTAGTTTCTAAAGCTAATAATGATACTGGCTGCTGAAGTCCATTATTCGCAAAAACGCTATATGCTTTCGCGATCTGGATAGGCGAAGCTCTCAAACCATATCCAAAGGCCAAGTTTGCTTTTTGAATGGGAGTCCAGATTGATCTTCGAGGCAACAATCCCCAACTTTCTCCTGGAAATCCAGCATTGACTGGTTCACCAATTCCAAATCTACGGAACACCTCGTAGATAGTTTCTCCATCAAGCTGAAGTGC
>CAJXCR010000134.1 GCA_913051825.1 uncultured Halieaceae bacterium | reverse complement strand
TAAAAAAGAATATTGATCTATCAGGGGAGCGTAGATCGATTATAAGCAACCTAGGTAAGTCAGCTATTACCGACTTTAGGGTGATCAGCAGGCATGCAAATAGCACACTAGTCGAAGCAATACCAATAACTGGGCGAACTCATCAGATTCGCGTTCATGCCCAACACATGGGCAATCCTATTATTGGGGATGAAAAATATGGATTTGAGGAGGAATTTATTGACTTAGAGCATAAGCGATGTATACGTTTGTTTCTTCATGCCCATCATATAAGCTTTGCAATGAGCGATGGAAAACATCTAGAGTTTAACTCTGATTTAGATGATTCTTTGAATAAACTTTTAGGTTTTTACGGCTCAGGACCTAATATTTGATAAGTCTTCCAGTTAAAGCTATTACTTCTAATTTAGCTTGGACCATCTGTCACCTAAACACTTGGGAAGTATAGATATTAAGAGAACTCTCTTAGTCTTCCGATATTTCTGTTTAATTTACTTTGACATTGTTTTTTTGCATAACTAATATCCGCCCGCATGTCTCAATATATTTTCCCAAGGCGCATAGATGTGAGAAAGGCATCTAAACAGGAGGCAAAAGTATCTGGTACAATCCCGATTAACCAGCTGTTTAGATTGGGCTCCAGTTTGCATAATTCTACCGGAGAAGTCTTCGTTAGCATGCGATTTAGCAAAGATGAAGCGGATAGGAGTTTAGTTGAAATTGAAACCTCTTGTAACCTAGAGCTAACCTGTCAACGGTGTTTGGAAGTTGTGAAAGTTAATATGGCCACTCAGGCAAGGCTAGCTATGATATTTCCCGAGGCAAAAGGAGATTATTTACCCCTTCCTGATGGGATGGAAGCACTGCTAACAAATGACCAATGTGATACTTGGGAAGCAGTTGAAGATGAGTTGATTCTCGCTCTTCCAGCTTATCCAAAACACCCTGACGGAAATTGCAATTTACCATGTTCTACCTATTCAAACGTCAATTTTGCTGAACTCGAGCAAAAGGATATGACCAAGCCATTTAGCGACTTGTTAAGATTGCTAAATAATGATGTCAAAGAAGGAGACAGTCATGGCAGTTCAAAAGAGTAAGAAAACGCGTTCCAGAAGAGGCATGCGTAGATCACACGACGCATTAGGCAAGGCTCAGCTCTCTATCGATGAAACTTCTGGGGAGACCCATCGCAGACATCATGTTACTGGGGATGGATTTTATAAAGGAGAGAAAGTTTTGGATACAGACTTAGAGGATTAATTTATCTAAAATTTATGCCGCAATTATAAACATCCTCTTATTTAATAATAATGAAAAATTGGCCAGAGTACGAAATTCGTGAAGATTAATAAATACGCGAGTCTTTTCCCTGGGCAGGGGTCGCAATATTTGGGGATGCTTTCAGATGCATATGAACGCTTTCCAACGGTACGAGAAACCTTTAGTGAAGCATCTGAAGCGATAGGGGTTGATCTGTGGTCGCTTACAAAGAAAGATAATAATTCGTCGATAAACTTAACAGAGAATACCCAGCCTCTATTGCTTTCCAGCAGCGTCGCTCTTTGGAGAGAATTTATTAGATCAGGGGTTACACCACCAGCTATCCTAGCAGGTCACAGCCTTGGAGAGTTTTCAGCGCTTGTGTGTGCTGAATCACTAGAATTTACCGATGCTGTGGTATTGGTTCGCAATCGTGGCCGATACATGCAAGAAGCAGTTCCTCTGGGAACTGGTGCAATGGCAGCGATTTTAGGCTTGGAACAAGATAAAGTTGATTCGGTATGTGCAGAATGCACTCGTAAACGAACCGATGGGCAAACAGTAAACGCAGTAAACTACAACTCGCCCGCCCAAGTAGTCATCGCTGGTCACAATGAGCTAGTGGATGAAGCGATTGATGCGCTAAAGAAGGCGGGCGCAAAACGAGCGATGCTTCTTCCAGTTAGCGCTCCCTTCCACACACCTCTAATGAGTTCGGCAGGGGAACGACTTGCTATAAGTATTGAGGATATCACTTTTAAAGAACCTACAATTGATGTTTTAAGTAACGTTAATGCCGATATTCAATCTGATCCGAAGCAGATAAAAAAGCTTCTTGTCGAGCAAATATCTAGCCCCGTAAATTGGACTGGGTGTATGCAATTTATAATCAGGAAAGGTATAAAACATGCTTTAGAATTTGGTCCTGGAGCAGTTTTGACAGGATTGTGTCGAAGAATCGACAAATCATTGATTTGTAACTCTCTTGAAAACCCTGATTCGTTATCTTCAACAGTTGAGGTAATCGTTTAACATGACTAATGATGAAGTGAAGAGCAATTGCAATGAAGTCGCTCTCGTTACTGGTGCTAGTCGAGGCATTGGTAAACAAATAGCCCTCAATTTATTAGAAGATGGCTATGTGGTTGTTGGCACTGCTACAACTGAAGAGGGTGCCCGAAATATCGATAGTTATGAGTCAAAATGTGGCAAAGCATGTGTTGGGATAAAACTTGATGTAAGTCAGGCTGATGAGGTTTCTCGATCAATCGCAGAAATTTCAGAGAAGTTCTCAGTTCCAAAGGTGCTTGTAAATAATGCTGGAGTAGCAAGAGATAGTCTTTTAATGCGGATGAAAGAGAATGATTGGGACTTAGTTTTAGACACTAATCTGAAAGGAATTTATCATTTATCTAAATATTGCTTAAAGGGAATGACTCGCGCAAGGTGGGGCCGCATAATCAACATAACTTCTGTAGTCGCTTCTATGGGGAATGCAGGCCAAGCAAACTATGCAGCTAGTAAGGCTGGAGTAGAAGGTTTTACGCGCTCTCTAGCAAAAGAGGTTGGTCAGAGAAATATAACAGTTAATTGCGTCGCTCCAGGATTTATCGATACCGATATGACTAGAGGCTTGCCTTCAGACGTTACAGATTCTCTGACAAAACAAATCCCGCTAGGAAGATTCGGTCATGTGCGAGATATAGCCTCTTTAGTTAGCTTCCTATGCTCTGAGTCAGGAAGCTACATTACTGGTGAAACGATCCAGGTTAATGGCGGCATGTATCTGAAATAAGTTTACAGGCTCTAAAATAGTTAATTTTTATATATATAAAAAAAAGGTAGATGTCCTCTAAAAACAGGGTAAAATGCCGCCACTATTTCATCCCAAATGTAATTCACCAGATAATGTTTAGGAGTAGGTTACTATCATGAGCGACATTCAAGGGCGTGTAAAAAAAATAGTTGCAGAGCAGCTTGGAGTTAAAGAAGAAGAGGTTTTAAATGCAGCCTCATTTGTAGAGGATCTAGGGGCTGATTCTTTGGATACTGTAGAGTTAGTTATGGCACTCGAAGAGGAGTTTGAGACTGAGATTCCCGATGAGGAAGCAGAAAAAATCACTACAGTGCAACTCGCCATAGATTATATAAATCAAAATCTAGCGTAAATAAAAACCTTACATAGGTATACCCTCCAGCTCCAATAGCATTTGAGGATATTCTTATGAAAAAGTGCTCTTTAACGAGGAATCACGAGTGATAGGTCGTCGGGTGGTGCTGACAGGGCTCGGTATCGTTAGTCCCTTAGGACTAAATGTGAAAGATACTTGGGAAGCCATCTTAAATGGTCGAAGTGGTGCAAAGCCTATCACGAGCTTCGACGTGTCCAATTATTCCACAAAATTCTCAGCTAGTGTTGCAGGGTTTGAGCCCGCTAACTATTTTGCTGCTAAAGAAGCCAGAAAAATGGATTCTTTCATTCAATATGGAATGGTAGCTGGAATTGAAGCCGTGGAAAGTTCGGGACTTCTAGAATCTAATACGGACCCTAGCCGTGTGGGAGTAGCTATTGGATCAGGAATCGGTGGAATAGGGCAAATAGAAAAAAATCGAGATCTGCTTGTATCCAATGGACCAAGAAAGGTATCACCTTTTTTTGTGCCTGGATCAATAATTAATATGGTCTCTGGCAATCTATCTATCAAGTATGGTTTTGAAGGACCCAATTTATCTGTAGTAACAGCTTGTGCATCAGGAACTCATACTGTTGGTCTCGGTGCTAGATTAATTTGCTATGGTGATGCGGATGCAATGATTGTCGGTGGCGCTGAAATGGCTACTACACCCGTCGGTTTAGCCGGTTTTGCAGCAGCGAGAGCGCTTTCAAAACAGAATGATTACCCTGAATCAGCATCAAGACCTTGGGACAAAGATAGAGATGGTTTTGTACTTGGAGATGGCGCTGGGGTTTTACTTTTAGAGGAATACGAGCACGCTAGAAAACGCAGGGCAAATATTTATGCTGAACTTACTGGTTTCGGAATGTCCGGCGATGCTTATCATATGACTCTTCCTCCAGAAAATGGTGAAGGTGCCGCAAAAGCAATGAATCAGGCTTTACTAGATGCTAAAGTCAATAATGTCGATGTGGACTACATAAACGCACATGGTACATCTACCCCAGCTGGCGATCTTGCCGAGAGTATCGCAATTAAGGAAGTCTTGGGCG
>CAJXCR010000133.1 GCA_913051825.1 uncultured Halieaceae bacterium | reverse complement strand
AAGAATGCCGACAGGAAGAGCATATAGAGTTAATAGCTTCTGAGAATTATGCGAGTCCTAGAGTGCTTGAAGCACAAGGCGGCGTCCTGACAAATAAGTATGCTGAAGGATATCCTGGGAAAAGATATTATGGAGGTTGTGAGCATGTAGATATCGCTGAAGAACTTGCCATAGATAGAGCTAAAACACTCTTTGATGCTGCCTATGCAAATGTCCAACCTCATTCTGGATCACAGGCTAATGCGGCGGTTTTCCAGGCTTTACTGAAACCAGGCGACACTATTCTTGGAATGAGTCTTTCGGACGGAGGGCATTTAACGCATGGTTCTTCGGTAAATTTTTCGGGTAAAACTTACAATGCTGTCCAATATGGTATTAATTCTGACACAGGAGAAATCAACTATCTTGAAATTGAGAAGCTTGCCAAAAAGTATTCGCCAAAACTTCTAATCGGAGGATTTTCTGCATACAGTCGAATTGTCGATTGGGGAAGAATGCGCGATATAGCTGATAAAGTAGGATCGCTCCTTTTGGTAGACATGGCTCACATCGCTGGGCTAGTGGCAGCGAAACTTTATCCTAGTCCGATTCCTCATGCTGACGTAGTGACTTCGACAACACATAAAACGCTCCGTGGGCCACGGGGAGGGATAATACTTGCGCGAGAAAATGAAGCTTTGCATAAAAAATTTGATTCTGCGGTATTTCCTGGAGGACAGGGAGGACCGTTGATGCACGTAATTGCTGCCAAAGCGGTAAGCTTTTTGGAGGCACAGAGTGAAGATTTTATTTTATATCAAGCGCAGGTCATTACCAACGCAAAGGTCATGGCAGAAACTTTTATGGCTCGCGATTTTAAAGTGGTTTCAGGTGGAACGGACAATCATCTGCTACTGCTCGATCTTATTGGTAAATCGTTCTCAGGGAAAGATGCTGACGAGCTTTTGGGTCGAGCAAACATTACTGTAAATAAGAATGCTGTGCCTAATGATCCTAGATCTCCTTTTGTCACTTCGGGTTTGAGATTGGGGTCTCCTGCAATAACTACTCGCGGGTTTAAGGAGCCACAAGTAATCCAATTAACTAATTGGATTTGTGATTTACTTGATTCTTTCGCTAGCGGACAAACTGAATCTAGTATCTTGCGAGTAAAAGAGCAGGTTCTTCAGTTGTGCAAGGATTTTCCAGTTTACAAAGACTAATAATTAGTCAAAGTAGATGGCTTTTGAAGGAGTGAACATACTCCGTGTTATTATTTAGAGCACTAGTTAAGAGGATTCCAGTATGCATTGTCCTTTTTGTGGAGCGGACGATACAAGAGTAATTGATTCGAGACTGGTGTCCGAAGGAGATCAAGTGCGTCGTCGAAGAGAATGCTCTGATTGTGCAGAGCGTTTTACTACTTATGAATCGGCAGAACTATTAATGCCCAGGGTAATCAAACACAATGGAGCTCGAGAACCTTTTAATGAAGAGAAATTGCGAGCTGGATTTCTGAGAGCATTGGAGAAACGGCCAGTATCTTTAGAGGATACAGAAGCGGAAATCATTCAAATTAAACATGCTCTAAGAGCAATGGGAGAGCGTGAAATAAAAAGTCGAGTAGTTGGAGAATTGGTGATGGAACATCTTAAGGAGCTTGATCAGGTGGCTTATGTCCGCTTTGCTTCTGTTTATCGTAGTTTTCAAGATATCGCTGAATTTAGAGATGCCATCGAGCGTCTTGAATCTGATCCAGCACTGGCTAAATCTGATACTTAGTTTAAAAAAATAGTTGGATGTAATGGTTAGAGACGAAGACATATCCTTTATGCGACGTGCCTTTGCCTTGGCTGGAATGGCTGCTTACTCAGCAAGACCTAATCCTCATGTAGGATGTGTTTTAGTTCGTGATGATGCTGTTATTGGTGAAGGATATACCTGTCCTCTAGGTGGAAATCATGCGGAAATCGAGGCTCTGGAATCGTCGGGTGGTGCGCAAGGGGCAACTGCCTATGTGACACTGGAGCCTTGCAGTCATACTGGATTGACAGGTCCTTGTGCAGACGCGCTTATAAAAGCGGGGATTTCTGAAATTTTTGTCGCTTTAGAGGACCCTAACCCACTTGTAAGTGGAAAAGGTCTAGAACTCATGACCGCGGCGGGGCTGCAAGTTAATACAGGGCTTTTGTCGGAGGAGGCAGAAGTTTTGGTGGCCGGTTATATCGCCAGGATGCGTCGAGGAAGAGGTCGTGTGAGGGTGAAGTTAGCAATGTCACTTGATGGAAGAACGGCAATGCCATCTGGTGAAAGTAAATGGATTACTAATGAAACCGCTCGGCAAGATGTCCAGCTTCTGCGAGCGCAAAGCTGTGCGATTATGACCGGTATAGGTACCGTTATGGCCGATGATTGCGAACTTACCACGCGATTTACTGATTCTAGGTTATTCTCTCAAGAAAAAGAAATGAAATTATCTTCAACCTTAAGGGTATTGCTCGATAGTAATATTAGGGTGCCAAAAGGAGCTAGGATTTTGTCCAAGGATGCGCCTACCTTGGTTATTCATAACCAAGGTCAAAATCATGATACGCAATTGCCAGAACATGTAGAGCACCAATCGATAACATCTAATGAACGCGGTTTGGACTTGCATGAGGTAATGAATATTCTGAATAAAAAGTGTTGTAATGAGATTCTTGTGGAATCAGGATCACGTTTAGCGGGTTCTCTACTATACGCAGGTTTAGTAGATGAACTTATTATTTATGTTGCGCCGACGTTTTTAGGAAGTGGAGGTGCGCCTCTGCTAGATTTATCGATAACGAAAATGTCTGATCGATTTCCCTTGGAAATTATTGATCAAGTTGATTTGGATGGCAATTTTCGTCTCACGGTCGTTCCTCAAGTTAAGATGGAGCATTAGTGATTATGTTTACTGGGCTTATTGAAGAAGTTGGTAGGGTAAAAAAAATAGAATCTATAGAGATGGATATTAGGTTATGTATTGAAGCTCGAGAGAGCTTTCTCGAAGGAGTTGCCCTAGGAGAGAGTATAGCTGTTTCTGGCGTCTGTCTGACGGTAACCGATGTTTCCTCCTCATTTTTTTGGGCCGATGTTTCAGTAGAAACTCTAAAAACAACTACTATAGGGTTTTGGCAAATTGGTTCTGAGATAAATTTGGAGCGATCCTTGACACCAGAAAGTCGTATGGGTGGACATATAGTTACAGGACACATAGATGGAGTTGGTGAGCTTGTAGAGAGAGATGAAGAAGGCCGTTCATGGCGTTTTTTATTTAGAGTACCACTTGAGTTGTCCCGTTATGTGGCTCGCAAGGGGAGTATTTGCATAGACGGAACCAGCTTAACGGTAAACTCGGTAATCGACTCAAACTTTGAGGTAAATATAATTCCGAAGACAATGGATTGTACAATTTTCAGTAATTATATTAAGGGTTCAATGGTAAATCTAGAGGTGGATTTAATTGCGAGATATCTGGAGAGATTATCTAGCGATGGTTGAGCAGGTATACAGTAGCATGCCTAAAAATTGAATAAAGAAAGCGACATTAGCGTTAATGCATGAGAGGTTTGTGTTTAGTTGAAATCTATTTCTCACAGTTCTGTAGAAGATATTATTAGCGATATTCGTCAAGGTCGAATGATAGTTTTGGTCGATGATGATGAAACCTCTACAAGCGAGGGTATTGTCATGGTGGCAGCGGAATATTGCGATGCTTTCCACGTAAACTTTATGGCTCGTCAAGCTCGTGGTTTAGTTTGTCTAGCGTTAACGCGAGACCGTTGTGAGCAACTTGAGTTAACCAGTATGGTTATCGGTGGGTCAGAAAAAAAACCAAATTTCACTACTTCAATAGAGGCAGCCAAAGGAATAGATACTGGGATATCTGCAGCTGATCGAGCACATACAATTCAAACAGCAGTAGCTAGTCTTGCCTCGCCAGCAGATATTGTTCAGCCTGGGCATGTTTTTCCATTGATGGTCGCTTCGGGTGGTGTTCTTATGCGCGCAGGTCTTACAGAAGCCGCATCAGATTATGTAGGTTTATCTGGGCTTCCGCCGGCGGCAGTTATATCAGATATTCTTTCATCTGAAGGAGAATTAGCCGACAAGTTGGAATTATCTGAATTTGCTAATAAGCATCAGTTAAAAATAGGTTCGATCGCAGATCTGATAAATTTCCGTCTAAGAAATGAGCATACGATAAAAAGAATACGAACAGGAAAGATTGAAACTTTCTTTGGTGATTTTAATCTCTCTGTATACAAGGATAATGTAATTGGAGGTACTCATGTCGCTCTCTGGCGTGGAGAGATCTTGGCCGAAGTAGCCACTTCGGTTCGAGTGCAGGTTTGTTCAACAATGCGTGATCTAATTAATTGTAGGTCATTATCTTCTAGAAGCTGGAGTTTTACACAATCGCTTAAATATATGTCTAAGTCTTCCTCAGGGGTGATTATTCTTGTGGGCGGCCAAGAATCTGAACAACAACTTCTTTCTAGCATTGACTTATCTCTTGGATTGAGTGATTTCGAAGATTCGACGCATATAGATTCTTCTAAAAATATTGGTCTTGGGGCTCAAATTCTTCGTGATTTGGGAGTTGGCAAAATCCGTCTACTAAGCGCGCCAATCAAGTACAATGCACTTTCTGGATTTGATCTAGAAGTTGTCGATTTTG
>CAJXCR010000132.1 GCA_913051825.1 uncultured Halieaceae bacterium | reverse complement strand
AACCAATCGAAGGGCGACGAAATATTATCGCGATACAAAGAAAATCAACTGAAAAGAGTCCACTATTCGCAGAAAATTGGCATACAGATTGGAGTTTTCAAGAAAAGCCTCCTGCGGGCACATGCTTATATGGCATTGATATACCGCCTGTAGGAGGGGATACGCTCTTCGCGGATCAAATATATGCGTTATCAGAAATGCCAAAGGATCTTTTTCATCAGATTGAGGGGCGCTTCGCGGTGCATTCAGCTAAGTTGGCGTATGCGCCTGACGGAATGTACGGAGATTCTGACAGGAGTTCTGGTAGGAGTATGTCAATAAAATCGTCTCAGTCAGCATATGACACTCAAAGACATCCGCTAATAAAAACGCATCCCGAGACAGGTGAGCCTTCCTTGTTCGGGTGCCTTGGCTACATCGTGGGAATTGAAGGAATGACAACTAATGACGCATTCGACTTACTATCGCAGTTAATTGCATGGCAAACAAAGGCAGAATTTGTCTATCGGCATCGATGGAGCCCCAATATGCTGGTTCTTTGGGACAATCGATGCTTGCTTCATTGTGCTACGGGGGGTTATGAGGGCTATAGTAGGTATCTGTTAAGAACAACAGTGGCAGATGATGTGAAATCGTATAATGCGTGATTTCTAAGTTATTTAACATAATATACATTATACGCATAAAGGTTAATCGAGAATAATGTATAGCCAAGACTGACAGAATGTCTCTTTTACGAGAAAATTAACAAACCACGATAATTTAGAACTGCTTAAAATAGCTATAGAATAGATATCAGGATAAATAACTCTAGAGTTCTCTGGTTATGAGCCGATCAAACGATCCAGAATCGCCAAAAGTCACAGAGTTCTTTGACTCGAAAACAAACACGTTCTCATATGTGGTTGAAGACTCAAAGACAGCGACGTGCGCAATAATAGATAGTGTGTTAGATCTAGATTATCCTTCAGGCACCATCTCACATGAAAGCGCAAATGAGATCATTGAATATATAAGCAATGCGAAACTGAATGTAGAGTGGATACTTGAAACTCATATTCACGCTGACCACTTAAGCGCGGCACCTTATTTACGTGAGATGCTTGGCGGAAAGATTGCCATTGGTGAGCAGGTCATTACGATCCAGAAAAAATTTGCGGCAATCTTTAACGAAGACAGCGAATTTGAAAGGAACGGCTCACAGTTTGATGTGTTACTTACCGATCATCATTCGCTAAATATCGGGTCAGTTAATGGCTATGTTTTGCATACTCCAGGGCACACGCCCGCATGTATGACTTATGTCTTCGGAGACGCGGTTTTCGTAGGCGATACACTTTTTATGCCTGACAGTGGCACCGCCAGAGCAGATTTCCCCGGCGGAGACGCTCGGCAACTCTATAGATCGATCCAAAAGATTTTGTCTCTCCCTGAGAATAGCAGAGTCTTTGTCTGTCACGATTATATGCCCAATGGAAGAAAGCAGCAGCATGAAACAACGATTGCCGAGCAAGCTTATGAAAACATTCATTTGGGCTCAGAAGTGTCTGAAAACGATTATGTGAAAATGAGAATGGCAAGAGACGCTAGTTTATCTATGCCGACATTAATTCTACCTTCCATACAAGTAAATATGCGTGCCGGGCATCTTCCCGTGAGAGAAGCTGGCTCCACTTATCTAAAAATACCCATTAACGTATCTGGTAAATCGAATGCATCTAAAACTCCAGAAGCTACATGAGATGAAGCCATGAAAACCTTCCTCCTGGCGGGGCTAATGGGAATTCTATTTATAGTTTTATACTTAATCACTAAGGAGACGGATCTTGATCCGTGTGCTAAACAGAATAGTGATATCGCAGCGGCTATAATGTCTGACAATACTCAAGAACAAGAAGACCTGGTAAGCAGGGCCCTTTTGATTCGTGGGGCATGTGATTCTAAAGAATGACTCTGTTGGATAAGGAATTTATAGTCGAAATCGTGCCGAAGACCATTGCCAAATTCTAGAAAATATTCTAGCAATGGCGGTTTCTCCGGCCATACCAATTTTTTCCTGCCACGAATGATTGACGACAAATTTTACCGAAAAAATGTCCCATGACTCTAGGCGTTCTTGTATAAGTTCATCTGATGTTTTTATAGAGTCAATCAAACCATGTTCTATTGCCCTCTCCCCATACCATACTTCGCCTGTCGCTATGTCAGATATATTTAGTTTTGGCCTCTGATGACTAACGAAATCTTTAAATAAATTATGAGTATCCTCTAGTTCTAGCATAAACTTCTCACGACCTTTATAGGTGTTTTCTCCAAGCACTGTCATTGTTCTCTTAAATTCTCCAGCTGTTAGAATCTCATAATCTATTTCATTCTTTTTAAGTAATTTGTGGAAGTTTGGAATTTGCGCTACCACACCTACTGATCCTATTAATGCAAATGGGGCTGCAACGATCTCGCTTGCTACACATGCCATCATGTAACCGCCGCTGGCCGCTACTTTATCCACTGAAACTGTTAAATGGGCGCCGGCTTTTTTAATCCTCATAAGCTGACTGGCGGCCAATCCATAACCGTGGACCATTCCCCCGGGGCTTTCAAGTCGGAGAAGTATCTCGTCCCCCTTCCCTAGTTCAGACAAAACGGTGCTAATTTCTTCTCTAAGGTTTTCTACCTGGCTTGCCTTAATATCTCCTTGGAAATCAATTACATATAGCCTACTTTTGCTAGAATTTATTTCCTCTGAACTCGATGCTTGCTTTTTCCGGTCTTTTGCCTCTTGTTTTATTCGTTTCTTCTCAGATTTCTTTTCTTTTTTCCAGTCGTGCTCATCCCAAGAGGCTTCCCTTAGTACATTTCTAGCCGTCTCATATTTCTCGTTTATTTTACGAACTTCAATTTGACCCTCTTTTAGTTCGGTTTTGTAGCGGCTAGAAATTGCGACAATACCATTTATAAATATGAGCAATCCTCCAATTAGGACTAATAGCTGTGCTAAAAATAATAAAAAGTCGTAAACATAATTCATAGATACTTTCCTTGTAACATTATCAAGACATCTAATTATTAATTAGAAAATTTCTGATTAATTCGCCAGCTATTGAACTAGCAGGAGGAATCATTGGTAGATCTGTTTTCGAAAACCAACTCGCTTCCGCAATTTCTTTCGGGTTGCAATGGATCTCGCCAGAACAGTATTGAGCATAAAATCCTAGCATTAGCTGACTAGGGAAAGGCCATGGCTGTGATCCATAGTACGATATATTTTTAATTTTAAGACCTACTTCTTCTGCTACTTCACGGTGTAAAGCGTTTTCAACTGACTCTCCAGCTTCTACGAATCCAGCCAAAGTACTAAACATTGGCTGAGGAAAATTAATATTGCGAGCCAATAGACACTTCTCTCCCTTTGTAATTAAAACTATCACACATGGTGAGATTCGTGGATATACCTGACTGTTGCAGATATTACAACACATCGCTCTCTCATGTTCATGTGGGATCGTCTTGTTACCGCACTTCCCACAAAATTGATGATCTATTGACCAACATAATATTTGAAATGCTTGTCCGATCAACAAGAACAGTGATTCTTCAACATGACCGAGAACATTGTATAGGCTAACTAATTGAAACGTGTCATGATCTACCAAGTTTTCATCGATTTCACATGAAAAACATGGAATATCGTTCCAATAGCCAATGAATATTTCTCTTTCATAGACCAAGCTGTATTGCCTGCAATCATGATCGTCGAACGGGAAAAATGTCCTATTTGAAGGTCTTGTGAGCAGATTGCCGTCTGAAAAGATTACTCTGTAACAATTCTTAAAAGTTTTGGGTTGGTTAACTTCGGGACGTAACATTCTTGGGGTGCTCGTTTTAAATCAAGTGATATTCTGAAATGCTATTGAGGCGTGGGTTCCACTCCATGAATGTATCAACATTAAATGATATTGGAAAGGCTTGATAAGAAGATTTAAACTATTAGAATTCGTTTTTCTTTGACCTCGGAGTGGCAACATGCTGAATGCTTTTTGGAAAAATTTTCTAGGTAATTCCCCTGTGTGGTACAAGCAGGCAATTATTGTTTTTTTGATCCTTAATCCTTTAATACTTTATACGCTTGGGCCATTTGTTACAGGATGGGTATTGATTGGAGAATTCATATTCACTTTAGCACTAGCCCTGAAATGTTATCCACTCCAACCCGGGGGGCTTTTGGCTATCGAAGCCGTTATACTCGGAATGACCTCACCACAAATGGTTTTTGAAGAAACTGTTGCAAATTTTGAGGTAATCCTGCTGCTAATGTTTATGGTAGCGGGAATATATTTTATGAAAGATTTGCTGCTATTTGTTTTTACTAAATTATTGATCAATGTGAGATCAAAGGTCGCTCTCTCAGTTCTTTTTTCCTTTGTGGCTGCTGTTTTGTCTGCGTTCTTGGATGCTTTAACAGTTACGGCGGTATTGATTAGTGTGGGTGTCGGTTTCTATAATGTTTATCATCGTGTAGCTTCATCCTCTGGAGGAGTAGCAGGTAATGATGATGACGATGTGCACCATGATCATCGCGAGTCATTAGAGCAGTTTCGCGCTTTTTTGCGTAGTTTGTTGATGCATGGTGCTGTAGGAACGGCATTAGGTGGAGTCTGTACTCTTGTGGGCGAGCCTCAGAACCTGCTCATCGCAACAGTAGCCGGGTGGGATTTTATAACCTTCTTCTTGCTCATGGCTC
>CAJXCR010000131.1 GCA_913051825.1 uncultured Halieaceae bacterium | reverse complement strand
GTCGCCAGCTGTCCTCTGACATCACTGAGCTCAACTAGACTTTCACTAACTGGATCGAGTAGACGAAAGTCTGGTGCCCGGGTACCAAGCGCCATCATGTTAGAGGGAGTCATCGCCATGGATTGCACCCTAAGCGTGTGAAATGAAATGCTGGAGATAAGGTTGTCATAGTAATTCGGTAATCAAAACTCTAGAACGATTTTGGCATACCTAACTCGTGTGTTGCAACGTGGGACAGTATGAGGTTCGTTGAGATGGGTGCCACCTGGTATAGGCGAGTCTCACGAAACTTTCGCTCGATGTCATATTCCTCAGCAAAGCCATAACCACCATGAGTCTGTATACAGGTATCTCCCGCAAACCATGATGCCTCGGAGGCAACCATCTTAGCCATATTAGCCTCAGATCCACACGGCTCACCAGAATCAAACAGTTCGATTGCCTGCGATACCAGTGCGTCAGCGGCACGCATCTGAGTATAAGCACGTGCGATAGGGAATTGTATACCCTGATTCTGACCGATGGGGCCACCAAAGACCTCTCTCTCTGAAGCATATGCCGCCGCACGTTCGATAAAGTAACGCGCATCTCCCACGCATTCCGCTGCGATGAGAATCCGTTCCGCATTCATTCCATCTAGGATATAGCGAAAACCCTTACCTTCCTCACCGATCAGATTGTCAGCTGGGACAGGTACATCATCAAAAAAGAGTTCGGTGCTAGAGTGATTCATCATGGTCCGAATAGGCTTTATTGTCAGACCGTCGGCTAAAGCTTCTCGTAGGTCGACCAGGAGAACACTCATGCCATCGGTGCGCTTTGCGCATTCCTCTCTCGGTGTTGTGCGAACAAGCAGTAACATTAAGTCGGAATGCTCGGTTCGAGAAATCCAGACCTTGGATCCATTGACGATATAATGATCGTCATGCTTCTCAGCCGAGGTTCGTATCCTCGTCGTATCAGTTCCACTCGATGGTTCGGTGACACCAAACGCTTGCAAACGAAGCTCCCCTGAAGCCACTTTCGGCAGATAACGTTGCTTTTGTTCTTCATTCCCGTGGCGAAGAAGCGTGCCCATGATATACATTTGCGCGTGACAACTTGATCCATTGCAACCCGCATATTGAATCTCTTCTAGTACGGCACAAGCTGCAGAGAGCGGCTGCCCACTACCTCCGTATTCTTCTGGAATAAGGATTGACAGATAGCCAGCCGCACTTAGTGCGGAGATGAATTCAGTAGGATATTGTCGTTTCTCATCCAGCGCTCTCCAATAACTACCACCAAACTCGGCGCACAATTTGGCGACGGCTTCGCGAATTTCTGGATGGGATCGTTTTTGCATCGTTTTTAACTACTCTCACTAGCTGATTCAGCTCCCACAAGCGCATCGTATTCGTCTTGAGTCACCGAAATAATTTCATGCTTTCCACCCATTACCGCAGGCTTAAAATCCACCTTAAAAAAATGGTCACCTTGCTCAAGTGTAAATTTTTTCTTAAATTTGCGCGCACCGTTAAAGCCAGTGACATTAGGTACGCCAAGGCTCAATCCAACGCTTGTCTGAAATACATGTTTGCCCGGCGATAGCTTCATACTGAATGCTTCATTGTGAAACAGCTTCGCGACCTGTTTTCTGTCAACCTTAAGCTTCACGTTATGACTTACAGTCATCGCATCAAAGGGCCTGATAAAATTGACAGTTACATCCGAAGGCTCTTCTGCAGCGGCTGTAATGGATAGCAACAGGCTCGTTATTAATATGATGAGACGTAGCATCATGACGGTGTCCATGTGGTAAGGCGGGCATTTGATCACCTTGGTGACCAGAAATCTACTCGAAATCCACATTCATTTATATTGAACCCCTTACCGCGAATAGACAAATTAATGTAATATATAACCATATATCTTTGTTTTTAAATTCTTTTTTTATTATTTATCCTTTTATTATTTATCTGTATAGAGTTAATTTGTCGATCTGACTGGCATCAAGGACTGATCTTTATTATCCTCCAACGTCCCAGGCCAGACACCAAAATATGAAATCTTCCCGCTTACGCTTAATCAACATTCTCACGTTATGGGTGATATGCATTAGCGGCAGTCTTTTCGGACAAGAATCTGCGAGTGAATACGACTGCGCAAGTGCCGAACAATACTATCAACGCGCCCTATCCCACCGAAATGAAAATAACTTCAGGCGCTCCTTTGACTACAGTCAACTACTTAAGGCAGCGGAATGCAGCGCTGAACAAGGAAATGCGTCGCGTGCCATAAGCCAATATCAATTTATTGTAGAACTCGATAACAATAGAGCAGGCGCCTGGTCGGAGCTTGTTTTTCTGCAGATGCAACAGATGGTGGCAACGCTAAGAGGGCTAATAAGTAACTCACCACCCAGAACTGAACAAGAGCGGGCGATTTTCTCACAAATGATGTCGCTCGTAGAAGCTTATGGTGAGAATACGTCTAAAGAAAATCAGCAGGCTAATCAAGACAGCGGAAAGACAATCATCTTGAACAACACTGAGAACTTTTGGCAAACCATTACCAGAAATTTAACCTGGATTGAGCAAAACGAGATTCCTGGTACTGAAGCAGAAATACAGCACTATTTATCCGATCCGAATTATTTTGACGCAATTGGAAGACGAGCTGATAGGTTTCTCGGCTTTATCATCTCTGAAATTAGAAGCAGGGATCTTCCAATAGAACTAGCTTTGGTCCCTATTATTGAAAGTTCACTAGACTCAAGAGCCATATCTCCCCAGGGGGCGGCTGGACTCTGGCAGATAATGCCAGCGACGGCAAGGCAGTATGGATTAACTAAAAATCGCTGGTATGACGAGAGGTTCGACCTTCGAATTTCTACTGAGCTAGCTCTTAAGCACTTCCAAGGGCTGAATGAAACGTTTGACGGGAACTGGCTTCTAACGCTAGCCGCGTATAATAGCGGGGCAGCGCGAATGCAAAAAATACTTTCAGAAGATAATATTAATAATAACAATTGGTTGGAGGCTATTCCTAAGGAAACACGTCAGTATATTGCGCGTATCTTTGCTCTTAGCTCCATCCTAATTAACCCACAAAAGTTTGGAGTTAAGCTTCCACAAATCAACCCTTTAGATGCCTTTGTCCCAATACAGACAAACGGTCGAATAGAGCTACCGCTGGCAGCACAATTAGCTGATATGAAGCTATCTACTCTTCGGTCCTATAACCCAGGTTATCTTCGCTGGGCGACCCCTAGAAGAGGATACCAGGAACTACTAATGCCACCTGAGAAAGCGGACTTATTCAAATCCATACTATCTGAATTACCCCAAGAGAAGAGAATGTCCGGAGAAACCTACGAGGTGGCTTATGGGGACAGTCTGGGTGAAATTGCAGATAGACTTGAGGTCAGGGTGTCAGAACTTAGATCCATCAATAATGTTCGTAGAAACATGATCCAGGCGGGAGAGAAGCTTCTTATCCCTGGCACTTCATACCAACCTGACTGACGGAAAATGCCTACTCGTTGTATTGGTTCGTCGTGGTTAACTTCGATTCGACTTCACGCCAATTCAAGCCCGAAAAGCATTTTGTTGCGAGCATCTGCCGCTTCGGCAATATCATCTATACTTAAGGATGCCGGCACGATAGCCAGAATATGATATGGCTTTTTCCATCGAGGGTGTTTCTTCCTCGCTTTTTTACCTGGCCAATTTATCTAGTCACACATTGTCACTATACTAATCAACTTGTCGTTAAAAATGCAGCTCACTTTAGATGAGATCTATTGGCCACCTAAAAAGTGTTATGAATATCCATTCTTTGAAGTCCGCTACAGTAGCTCTATTAATTGTGCTCACAACAACTATGATGAGTATTAAAACACTCTCAGCACAATCAACTCTCCGGATTGCCGTTGCAAGCAACTTCCTAAATAGCGCTAATAAACTTGTTAATATATACGAGAATCTCTATAACGCTGAGATTGAAATAATATCGGGATCGACAGGCAAACTATTTGCTCAAATTAATTCTGGAGCGCCTTTCGATCTTTTTTTAGCTGCAGATGAGCTCAGGCCGAGAATTCTCTCTGAAGCCGATAATAGCTTTGTAAAAGGCACATATGTCTATGCCATTGGCAGATTGGTTCTTTGGGCACCCGCACTACCTAAGCATCATAAAAATTGTAATGAGAAATTATTAGACATGCCTTTTCAGCACATAGCAATTGCGAATCCTGAAACAGCGCCCTATGGAGATGCAGGATTACAAACACTTAGAAAACTTGAAAAACTACAGTCGATTCAATCCAAGCTGGTCTTTGGCGAAAATGTCGGTCAAGTATTTAGCTATCTAGTTACGGGCGCCGTAGGTGCGGGTTTTTTGTCGCTCGCTCAAGTGCAAGATAAAGATCCTCACAGAAATACATGCGCATGGATAATTCCCAGGAATTACTATCCAGACTTGTCTCAAAGTGCCATCATGCTCCAATCTGAAAGCACAATAGCCCAGCAATTCATGGACTTTCTCGAATCCGAAGAAGCAAAGATAGTAATTGAATCATCTGGATATTTCGCTCCATGATGGAAGATCTAATGCAAGAGATGCCGGCACTATGGCTCACGATTAAGCTAGCCTTAGTGACTACCATGATACTTCTGGTTTTGAGTACTCCCCTCGCCTACTGGTTAGCTCACACTCGTGCAAGATATCGCCCGGTCATAGAGGCAATTGTTGCACTCCCAATCGTTTTACCTCCAACAGTATTAGGATTTTACTTTCTGATTCTCTTTAATCCCGACGGCCTCATCGGAAGTATCTGGCAGACGGTAACGAATTCATCTCTCCTGTTTTCTTTTTCTGCATTGGTTATTGT
>CAJXCR010000130.1 GCA_913051825.1 uncultured Halieaceae bacterium | reverse complement strand
CCTGGCATGAGCGGGATGCCTTCATCCCATGCTGGAATGTCAGCCATGAATATTTCTCGCCTACTGGACATGGTCATATTGGGCAAGCATTCTTCCGCATAGTCTAAAAGTTGGTGTCGTATAAATAACGCCACATCCTTCTCGGTCCAGCCCCACTCAAAGTTAGCCTGCAGATCGTGATAAGACTTAACTACAGCTTCACAAGCTTTGCTTAGTGCCTCTACCTCCAATAAGGATTTTATCATCCTCACGTTCCATATCTGATCAGCCGCGTAGACAAACTCGATATCTGGCAGCGCTGCTCGAAAAGCATCGATATCATTCACAGGTCGAGGAATCGTCATGCCTCCCTTTTCTCCTCCCTCGATACCAAGTCTGGCTTTGCCACTTCCTACCAATTCCTTGACAACATCCGCCACATCCTTAGGCATACCTCTGAGGTTTTCTGTGACATGGGGATTGTGCTGAATACGAATATCATCAATAAAGGTAAAGCCCTCTACAACTCCTTGGAAGAAGTTTGGCACAATCATGACCGGATCTTTATCAAGGGGAACTATAAGAACTCCGGGACAGACCGTTACGGGTGGAAAATGATTGGTCAAGAATCCAGTAAAGTACCGAATATTATTCTCACCCCACATCACGATCGCATCGAGTTTTGCGGCCGACATTTCCTCCTTAAGCCGCTGAATCCGATGTGCGAACTCAGATCTTGGGAAAGGTGAGTAAGGAGGAAAAGGATAATGTCTTTCCACTTTGTCTAACATATTTTTTTACCTCTACTTTAGTCAGTTAAATAATTATAAATTTTTGCTTTCACCTTAATATGAAATATGATTCTTTGGTTTGCGATGCACCCAAGGGCTTTCTCTCTCCAGCTGCCCAGCGAGCTGGAATAAAAGATCTTCGCGGCCATAGCCTGCTACAAATTGTATTCCGATAGGTAGGCCACTTTTCGAAACGAATAAAGGCACAGACATTGCCGGCAAACCGGTCATATTAAATATAGAAAGGAAATTTCCTATTTCCCCCATCTTTTCAAACCACCCTTGGACACTTCCTGAATATTCCTGCATAGAGTACTGACCATGCTCAATTCCAGATCGTAGTAAAGTTGGTGTCAACAAAATATCGTAGCGCTCAAAAAAAGGAACGACTTGTCTGGATATTTGATTTGCTGTACCCAGAGCATCAACGAAAACAGAACTGAGCAGCCCTGATCCATACTCATAACTGGCGAGCGTAATCTTTTCGACAGTTTCCTCATTGACATCACGACTATTCACGGAACTCAACATATTTGTCGTTGCTACGCAATTAGCCGCCCACAAATCAAGATTACAACGTATTGCAGATGGCTCATCCCATGATGGAGAATCTTCCACCACAACATGGCCGAGGTGCTCACAAAGCTTTGCCGCATCATCCACACATAATTTTACCTCGTCATCTATGGAATAAAGCTCGTTAGGTTCTTTTGTAAAACCAATGGTTAGAGACTGTGGATCTTTAGAGCATTCATCGATATATAAATTAGTCGGTGGCGCCGCACTGTAAGGATCTCCTGCTAAATATCCCTGAGTAAAATCTAAGATCGCTGCACTATCGCGAACCGATCGAGATATCACATGCTCATTTGCCAGCCCATTAAATCCATCACCTGCTGGAGAGAGAGAAATTCGTCCTCTACTTGGCTTCAAACCAAATAATCCACAGCAAGAAGCTGGACAACGAATCGAACCTCCTGCATCGCTAGCATGAGCAACTGGGACAATTCCAGAAGCAACCGCGGCGGCCGCACCTCCACTAGAACCCCCCGTTGATTTTTCGACATCCCACGGGTTGTTGGTTATACCTCTCAAAACGCTTTCTGTTGCGCAGGAAAATCCAAACTCCGGACAGGTGGTTCTTCCAATATTATTAAGGCCTGCTCTTTTATATCTTGACATAAGTTCAGAATCGAACGGCGCAATCATCCCCTCTGAGAGACGACTTCCTGCTTCAACTTTTTTTCCAAAATCCATCAGAGCAAGATCTTTAACTAAAAATGGAACTCCCTGGAAAAAGCTATCTTTGCTGGATTCTAATTTAGATTCTTCAATGCGATCATCGTAGAACTCCACAATCGCATTAAGTTTTGGGTTTATATTATTACCGGCATCGTAAGCTAATTTGTTTAATTCAGAAGCAGATACTTGCTTTTTCCTAACAAGTTCTGCAAGGCCAACTGCATCGTAAGCACTGTATTCCTGTAGATTCATAGATGACTATTCAATCTAAGAATGCGGTCAACCAGACTAGAAAGTTTGTTAGAAACTTTTTTACAGGGCACCTTCAAAGTTATTGAATTAAAAAGACCAAATTTATTCAGTATTTTTAAACCCACATCGACCTCAATTAGACTATTGCTATATTAAGATCGACGCGAGTTTAAAAGCTAAAATACTTAGATCAAAAGGCGTAACTTAATTGGACGCCGTATCTAGCACCACGATCACGACCAACACCATTAGCATCATGTATCATGTCTAAGCTCTTACTAAGAAAATTATAGGCATTAGTATGCTGAAGCTGTTCATCAGTAATATCTCGGCCATATAAAGCAATAGTCCAACTTCCATCAGGAGGCGACATTGCAATTCTCAAGTCCACCCGCTCCCACGAATCGATCTCATTCAATGGGTCTCCATCAATACCAAACATACCGTAACCATCACTGAACATCATATTTAAGGTTGCCGTCACATTGTAATTACCCATCGTGAATCGATACTCTGGACTCAAATTGAAGGACCATTCTGGCGAGAAAGGAAGTGTTTCCCCCGACCCATCAATAAAACACGGCACCGGCGCAAAAGGATTTCCAGTCATAGCAAGCGCGTTTTGCTTGGTTACAAGAGAGTTACACGGTGCCCCATTGTACTTATCATATTCTGCTTCGGTAAAGTTTCCTGCAAAGGTAAAGCTGAAGTTATCAGTGACCGCCCACCGACCATCAAACTCGATACCCTTGGTATGCGATTCAGCTGCATTGGTAGTAATAAATTGGCCCGTTTCTGCAACAAAGACTGTTACCTGCAAGTCACTAAAGTCGGTATCAAATGCAGCAAGATTCAGGGCAAGCCTACCATCAAGCAATAACGCTTTTAGACCTATCTCTATTCCTTCGGCTTCCTCTGGCTCATAAGAAAATGGATTAGGAACCGCTCCTCCGATTGGGGGAGATTTGACAAATCCCCCCGCTTTAATAGCTTCAGAGTATTTCACGTAGAACATAGTGTTCTCACTCACATCCCATTGAAAACCAACCTGCGGCATAAATTCACTGGTGTCTGCTGTACCTGATACCGGAGGACCCAGCGGCATATGGGGACCAAATTCCGTAGCCCCAGGCACAAAGAAAGAGATCTCGGGATTTTCAGTACCATCCTTCTCTATATCAACATAACGACCACCTACATTTATCCTAAAGTTGTCAGTCGCATTAAATGTCGTGTTAAAGAAAAGCGACGTCCAGGTTGAATTTTCAACTAATGGCCCACCAAAACTCACTGCAAGGGTACCTAATGACAAAGGATTGGGTGGAGCGCCGAATAAGAAAGCCGGGATATCGAAATTCCAAGGAAGATGCACGTCGATCTGGGTAGTAAGATCGTGATCTTGATAGTAAGCTCCAACCATCCATGAAAATTGCTGGTCCTCTGGCGAAGTCAATCGTATTTCTTGTGCAAACTGTTCGAAATCCTCTCCTCTTTCACCGACAAAAATAGCGAATGTACTTTGGTCAGGATCAAGCCAATCGTGTTTGTCATATTCCACATAAGATGTTGTTGAACTCAGAACAACACCGCTACCATTAATATCCCAATCAAATGCCAACAAAGCTACATCTACATCCTGCTCTCGTCTCTCATCTTCGTTAAATTCTCTAGCTGCATTAAGACCGTATGAGACTGGGCTCCAGGGTGCACCCCAGTAGTTTGGATCCCCCGGAAAAGCGCCGCTGGCCGCATTTAGCTTATCCATCTCCTCTCTGACATCTAACGAACCACCCGAAGCCGCGATACCATCTAAACGATTCAGATCAATTCCATTTACCGCCGCATCTAAGGCACACAAAGCACCTATGAAAGGTGCAACAGGCATATGGGAAGTACTAAGCGCAGGCCGAGTCTCACACCTAGTATATTCGCGTGGTACGCCATTTTGGGATACATCGTGATGTTCAAATTTCAGCGTAAGTTCAAAATCATCGTTTGGCGTCCAAACACCAAGAAAACGCGCCGCCCAGTTCTCCTTAGTACCTAACTCTTCTCCAGTAATGACATGCTCATAACCAGCGTCATTTAGCTCATAATATCTTCCTGAAAGGCGTACACTAAAAGTATCCGATACTGGTCCGCCATATGCAGCATCCCAAGTAAATTCTTCATCGCTACCTAAAGCCAAAGAGGCACGACCTTCCCAAGAATCGCCTGGACGTCGGCTGATATAACTCAAGGCGCCTGCCGTAGCACTTTGACCTGCAAATACGGGCGATGGACCTCGAACCACTTCAACTCGTTCTAGATCAAAAAAACTATTCTGACCCAAATTATCCCGACCGTAATAGACACCATCATGAAACTGCGCAACCGCTTGCTCAAACGCCTCATTAGCTACTGTCGTCCCAACACCTCGGATAACTAGATTTTGTCCCGTGAGTGAATCGGACATAAATAAACTCGGAACAAAAACAGACATGTCTTCCATATCAGAGAATCCTCCCGCTTCTATATCAGCACCGGATATTGCAAGGATTGAAATAGGAACATCCTGAAGGTCCTGCTCTCGCTTTTGTGCAGTTACTAAAACCTCCTCCAATTGCTGAGAGTTGATAGGAAAAGAAACCAATGAAACTAATATAGTGCTTAGCAAAAGC
>CAJXCR010000129.1 GCA_913051825.1 uncultured Halieaceae bacterium | reverse complement strand
CAAGTTTAGATGCCATGAAAAGCAGATATAACGCCTGGTTGGAAGAAACTAATGATGACAGTGCTGACCCCTACGCATATGTAATGCTAGAGCCTCAAGAAAGCACAGAAGGTGTTGATTTTGTTTGGTTGGATTTATTTCTGTCAATGGAAGATAAGCAGTCAGGAGAAGAAAGTTGGGCCGGCACTGATCTTGAGAAGGATTGGAATGAGATGGCCAAATGCCAAACTTACCAGTTTTCTGGCACAGTCATTCGCAGATAACTTAATAAAGGCGAACTGAGAAATCAGTTCGCTAACCTTATCCAATCGAGTTATATTGCATCATAAACCACTTAATAAAGCCTCTTTTACGCATGATCATTGCTCAACTTTTATAGCCGTTTCTCCATGCTAATATTCTCTAACGCAAATTTAGAAGTCACAGAAAATTACGTGCAAATAGCAAGGATTTTAACAACGTGAGCGACAACGAGAATTTATTCGCACATTTTTATAAAAACTTTCCCACAGATCTTTCTAGTCCCCTTCTTTTAACACCAGAAGGACAAAATATTTCCTATACTGAGGCTGACAGCGCTGCATCTAAAATCGCAAATCACCTCCAAGACCTTGGTGCAAGAAAAGGTGATAGGATCTCAGTGTTAGTTGAAAAATCGATCGAGAATTTATTCCTTTACCTTGGATGTCTAAAATCCGGCTTGGTCTATCACCCTATGAATACTGGTTACCAGGCCACTGAAGTTTCATACATGTTAGAAGACGCAGAGCCAACGATCATCATTTGCAGCAAAAATCAAAAATCCATAGTCGAATCTCTTCTTCCTGGAAAGAGAGCCAAAGCAATCCTCACTTTAGAATACGATGGGACTGGAACCCTAATGGAGGGTTGCAGTACTTATTCGGAAAATGCAGCAATTAGTATATGTGGCCCGAAAGATATGGCCGCCCTGCTATATTCCTCCGGCACAACCGGAAAGCCCAAAGGCATTATGCTTTCTCACAAGAATTTGAGCAGCAATGCAAAAGCACTGTCCAAGGCCTGGGGATTCAGCAATGAAGATCGCTTACTTCATGCCTTACCCATTTACCATGTTCACGGCCTTTTCATTGCACTTGGACCCGTGTTACTTACAGGAGCGAGTATGAGCTGGCATACTCGCTTTGATGTTGATTCGATCATGCGAACTCTTATTGAATGTACTGTGATGATGGGTGTTCCAACCTATTACACCCGCCTATTAGATAATGCGACCCTTACTCCAAAGTACTGTAAAAATATGCGTGTATTTATCTGCGGCTCTGCACCATTACTCCCAGAAACATTCAAAGAATTCGAGATCAGAACTGGCCACACTATCCTGGAACGATATGGAATGACAGAGACAGGAATAAATTCTTCTAATCCATTGGCTGGAAAGCGAATAGCTGGTTCTGTTGGTCAGGCGTTACCAGGCGTGAAAGCGCAAATAGTCGACGATGCAGGGAAAGTCGTCCACCCTGGAGAAACAGGAAACCTGCAGGTTAAGGGTGATAACGTATTTTCCGGATACTGGAAGATGCCTGAAAAAACTGCCGAAGATTTCACCTCCGATGGCTTTTTTAACACTGGGGATAAAGCAATCATAAACAAACAAGGATATATCTCGATCGTCGGCCGCTCTAAAGATATGATTATTAGTGGAGGCCTCAATATTTATCCTCGAGAAATTGAATTAGTAATTGACCAGATCCCAGGAGTAATTGAATCTGCTGTTATCGGAACGGCAGATCATGATTTCGGCGAGAAAGTGGTTGCGGTAGTAGTATCAAAAGACAGCAAGATAAATGCTGAGAGAGTAATACTAGCCTGCAGATCAAAGCTAGCTAGTTTTAAATCACCCAAGGTCGTTCACTTCACCGATGAACTACCCAGAAACGCAATGGGCAAAGTGCAAAAAAACCTTCTCCGCAATCAGTTTGCAGATAGCTGATCAGTCAAACATTTCGTCCATAAACGCTAACATTAAAATCTAACCAGCTGTACGCCCTTATTTCTCCCATGAAAAATATTACTCATGGCGCCTATCGTGGCGCTTATTCCACCGTCGATAACTTCAACCTTATATTTTAACTTGTTAGATAAAACCCAGTCCTGAAGTATAGGAATAACTCTTTCATATTCATGCATATAATCTCTGACTAAAAACCCCTCTATCCGAGCAGTCTTGATTACTATCTGATTGAGTGAGGTTGTACTCTGAACGCCACCACCGTTATAGCTTGAGATAAGTCCGCAAAGTGCAATACGCGCGTGGTCATTGATGCGATCCAGTAGCGCATCCATTATCGGTCCACCCACATTTTCATAAATCATGTCTATACCTTCTGGCACTAGCTCATCCAGCCTTTCTGCAACATTTTCTGACTTGTAATCTATAGCCGCATCGATTCCGCACTCGGAAGTTAGCCAATCACACTTTTCAGCACCTCCTGCAATACCGATAACTTTAGCGCCCATGATCTTTCCAATTTGACAAGCCAGAGATCCGACACTACCGGCCGCTGCGGTGACTACCAACGTTTCTCCAGTCTTGGGCTTGCACACTTCCGTTATACCCTGATATGCCGTGAGACCTTGAACATCAAGCACTGTACGATATGTTTCAAGTGGTATATCTGGATGTGGAGAGACAGGTTGAAGCTGATCAGACTGGGTTACAAACCAATTTTGCCATCCACCCATACCGTTAACATAGGTGCCAACCTCCAGATCCGAAGAGTTTGATTCCTCTACAACACCTAGCGTAATACCCATCATTACTTCACCTAGCTGCTGCGCCGGAAAGTAACTCTCTTTTTCATTCATCCAAAGACGCATAGAAGGTGGAATGAAAAGATAAAGATTTCTAACCAAGACTTCATTATCTCCAGGCACTGGCTTTTCTGATTCGCTAACTTCAAAATGATCAACGCTAGCTTCGTCATCTGGCCTTGCTATTAAACGCCACTGTTCGTTCAAATTACCCATGCTTATTCCATCCTTTTACTAAAAATGCGTACTGCTTTTGTTGCATCTTACCAAAACCCGATTTTTTTATTTAGACTTAATAGAATAAAAGCACGATAAAAATTTAATAGCCTGTTTTGCTGATAGTTGCTAAATACACTATTCACCTTGCCACACTGATTTCATTGACTAAAATAGTCATATAAACTCAATCACCCGAGTACAATCAAAATAGCCATTTTAAACACAGGGTCACTCAAAAAATGAACGAAGAGTATTATAGGAGGATGCTAAAGAGTATCCACGATAGGCTTATGAAGTTGCATGACGAGGTCGAAGGTGATGCCCAATTCGATATTGAAGCCATGCTAATTGATATCGAGGACTTAGAATCGGGAGCCATCCCTTCGTCAATTTCTGACGATGAGTGGGAGCTTCGATTCGATATGGACGATGAAGAAGATGAATAATACATGTCCTTTAAAAGAAACTTATCTAGAGCAGCAGTCTAAATGTTAGATTTATGCGTGATTCATGTATATTTTTCCGTCTTGGAATACGATGAAGCCACTTATCCTGAAATGGGCTCTTCATGACCAGCAGGCTACCTGCCGCTAGCTTAATACTGCTGAGCTTGCGGCTCTTATCTTTGGGTTTTATCTGAAAATCTCGCGCGGCTCCCAGGCTTAGCGACGCGATGCTAGCATGCTGATCGAGAGTAACCTCATCATCAGAGTGCCATCCCATTGAATCCTCACCATCTCTATAAAGATTCAGAAGCACACTATTGAATTTTAATTGAGTCAGATTCTCGATCATTTGATGAAGTTGATACAAGGTCTTGCTATAAGAATTAGAGGGATTGACCACACCTGAATAAGAGTAACTTTTGTTTTGCTGAGAATGCCAAGAGGTGAGTCGGGGAACAGGAGTACTCTTACCCCAAAAGCTGATGTGCTCCTGATGCCATTTGGTTTCATTGAGCAATATATTAAAAAAATACCTGGATTCTTTAGCCGAGATAAAGTCAGGCCAGTAAAATAGCATTGACTCTACCCCGTGAATTGCGGCCCTAGTATCTTTGGATAAAAGCACGAGTTCCCTTATCCTTAAATAAAATAAAGGAACTCAATTATTACGTCTACTAAGATCTTTATTCGGTTGGTGTATGGATAATCTTTGCCTCATAAATTCTTGCTGAATCACAGGTCATGACATCTCCATATATAGACCAAAATTCTGAGTACATTCCCCCATTCCACATGGTGTTCACCATTTCGTGGTATTCCACAAGTGAAGGAAATCCAGCAATCCATTTAAAATCCCAGCCAGTAGTATCATGATCGTTACCTGCATCACTATAAACTGGACCGCCTGCTGTGGGCCACCACTGCACGATTGGATTTTCATCGCCAATGGAATCGAGATAGCCATTATATTTTGCATTGGCTTTCAAAAGATCATCATCACCTTTATTATCTAGATATTTGCAATTTGCGAACAGAGTTACATGATCTCGCATCACCCAGTCCCCCTTTGGCTCTCTAACAAACCAGCCTCCAAACGTACTGTGCTGGCAATTATCTAAAAACTTCGAAGCCGTCTTTACAAGCTGATCTCCCTTTTCAAGGCGTGCCTGTGCATCAGCACCACTTGCAGCGTAGTCCGGCCAGTATCCTAGCCATTGCCAAGACGGGTAAGTCCCATTATGCGAAATCGGTCGCATCAATTGAGCTGTGTATTTAGTAAAAGCGCCGTTCTCTGCCGCCCATTCCTTCCAATCCTCCACAAAACTCATCGTATCCTTTTCTGAAGAACTTCCCTCTCTCACATCACATGCGTAGACCTCGGCCGGGGTTGCTAGACCCCACTCAAGTGCATCATCTGCCTGTGCGAAAAAACTGCTTAAGAGTAAAAGCATAGGAACCGTAATTACATTCTTTCTCTTCATATC
>CAJXCR010000128.1 GCA_913051825.1 uncultured Halieaceae bacterium | reverse complement strand
AAATTTTGATCATTAGTATAGGAATGAACAGTTTCCACGTGTCCTTTCAAAATGCCGAATTTCTCATCAATAGCGAACAATGGAGGCACAATAGCGTTAGTTGTACAAGATGCAGCAGATATCACCTTGTCTTCGGGCAGAACTACATGATCATTAATCCCAGCAACGACATTCTTCATGTCGCCTTTACCTGGAGCTGTGAGTATTACCTTGGACGCCCCTTTTGATTTTAGATGGCGTTCAAGCCCCTCAGAATCGCGCCATACACCAGTGTTATCGATAATGATCGCATCACTAATACCATATTTTGTATAGTCTATCTCATCGGGGGAAGAAGCATAAATAACTTTAACTTCATTGCCATTTGCAACAAAGGACTCAGCCTCTTCATCAACTCTAATCGTACCATCAAACGCGCCGTGAACAGAGTCTCTTCTAAGTAAACTTGCGCGCTTAGCTAAATCACGAGGGCTGGAACTCGGTCGGACAACAATAGCCCTTAAACGTAGACAATCTCCTCCATCTGCCTTCTCAATCAATATTCTAGCCATTAGCCGGCCAATCCTGCCAAAACCATAGAGTACTACGTCCACCGGCCTATCAACTGGCTTATCCTTAACACCAATTAATTGCTTCAGTTCACCTCTAACATATTGATCCACTGACCCGCCATTAGCCATGTTCTTATCAAAATAATTAACTGCAAGGCGACCAATATCGATGTGAGCTGGCCCAAGGTCTAAATCCATCATATTTTGCAGAATAGGATAAGTCTCAAACTCTGAAAGCTCATTCTTCTCTACCTGACGAACGTACCGATGAATCTTCATGATCTGTAATACGGATTGATTCACTAGAGAGTGTCCATAAATATAGCACTTTACGCTCTTCTCTCGAGATAATTTACCAACCATAGGAATCATTCCTTCAGCAAGCGCTTCTCGTTCTTTCCAATCAGCAAAATAATCACTGGGCCGTTCTCTTTTTTGTTGACTCACAGCTAGCATCTCCTGCAAATTTAAGCGCGCTATTATCTACTCAGTAGATCCAACCAAGCAACAATAATATTAAAATTCCTCCTGGAGCATGCAACAATAGGGATTTACACTGTGCCTCGTCAAAATAGAACCTCTGTTTATGTTTAATCAAGTCAATAGAAAGCAAAAATGGCACGACGTGTCCAGTTTTTCTTCTCATATCGGCCCTTTTTACGGTTGCGCCGAAACTGCTCTCATAGCAGAGCAAGCTGCAAAAGACAAACTCACCGTTGTATTAACTAGCAATCAAACAGAAGCAAGCACTATAGAAAGAGAACTGCCTATCTTTATAAAAGATTCTCAGGAAATCTTTACATTGCCTGATTGGGAAACTTTACCTTATGATACTTTTTCTCCGCATCAAGATATTGTCTCTGAGAGACTAAGCACTCTCTACCACCTTCCTGAGCTTGAATCTGGTATCCTCATCATTCCCGTCTCTACCGCAATGCATCGCTTGCCCCCTGTTGAGTACGTTAGAAGATTTAGCTTCATCGTAAAAACAGGGGATCATCTAGCTCTAGAAGCAGCACGAGAAAAACTATCTCAGAGTGGTTATCGACAAGTCGATACGGTTACGGAACACGGAGAATATTCAATACGAGGATCACTCTTTGATGTATATCCAATGGGAAGTTTATTCCCATATCGGATCGATCTTTTTGATGCGCAGATAGACTCACTTCGAGAATTTGATCCTGCAACACAGAGAACAGTAAAGACAATTCCCGAAATAAGAATCCTCCCAGCAAGAGAATTCCCACTGGATTCAGACGGCATAGATATATTTAAGCTTAATTGGTACAAAACCTTTGATAATGATCCGGATAACTGCCCTATCTTTTCAGAAATATGCGCTGGAAAATCACCTTCCGGGTGTGAAGCATATCTGCCCCTATTCTTCCAAGAATGCTCAACCATTTTCAGTTACATTCCTAAAACTTCGCCATTTATCGCAGTGGGCGATTGGAAGAGAGCAAAGAAAAGTTTTTGGTCAGAGATAAACAGGAGACATACAGAGTATGGCATAGATTTACAGCGCCCCTTCCTTTCACCAGCGACCTGTTTTATTCCACCGAGTGAATTTTTTAACTATCTATCGAACAGACCGCTATTAGAGCTTACGGAGCATGGAAAGAATGCTCAATGCGTAAATTCGTTGGTGGAAATACCACCGATTATTAGCGCTAATGAAGGAATATCGACAGCGATTAAAAAACTCGATCTATTCAAAAAGTCTCATGAAGCTCCAATACTAATTTGTGCAGAATCAAGTGGAAGAAAAGCTCTTTTAACAAATGCGCTGAAGGAACAAAATATAGAACCAACGGAGGAAAAAACTTGGTGTTCCTTCATTGAAAACAAGACTGATTTCGGAATAACACAATGGCCGATGGATAGAGGCCTCTACCTAGGAGCTAAGCAACCTACTTTAATATGTGAATCTCAATTGTTCTCAACACAAGTTGCGCAACGAAGACTGCGAAAAGATAATTCTCTCAAACCAGCAAACACTTACCAAAACCTTAGTGATCTAGTAGAAGGACTTCCGGTTGTACATTTGGAGCACGGAATTGGAATCTATGCCGGATTAGAAATGCTTACTATTGATGGGATAGAAGAGGAATATTTGACTCTTGAATATGATGAAGGAGCCAAACTCTATGTGCCAGTATCTTCGCTAGCTCTAATTAGTAGATACTCGGCGAACGATACCGCTTCTGTATGTTTAAGCAAACTAGGTTCATCTCAATGGAATAAAGCAAAAACGAGGGCAATTAAAAAAGCGTACGATACCGCGGCTAACTTACTCGAGATTTATGCACGACGAGAAGTCGGTTCAGGCTTTAATTTTATTCTAGATAGAAAAGAGTATGAGAATTTCTGCGCTAGCTTCCCTTTTGAAGAGACACCAGATCAAGCATCTACTATTACTTCTGTCGTCCAGGACATGACCAGCACTAAAGTCATGGATAGACTTGTATGCGGAGACGTTGGATTTGGAAAGACAGAAGTCGCAATGAGGGCAACTTTTTTAGCGGCTCTTAACAAGAAACAAACCGCAGTTCTAGTTCCAACCACCCTGTTGGCACAACAACATTTCAATTCCTTCCAAGATCGTTTTGCAGATTGGCCCGTTAAAATAGAACTAGTTTCAAGATTTAGAACAAAAGAGGATCTGCTTTCTATTAGTCAAAAAATATCTAGTGGGCAAGTAGACATACTGATAGGAACCCACAAACTGCTTCATAGCGATTTCAAATTTAAAGATCTAGGATTACTTATTATTGATGAAGAACATAGATTTGGAGTAAAGCAAAAAGAACTCATCAAAAAACTAAGAGCTGAAATTGATATACTGACTCTCACTGCGACACCTATACCAAGAACTTTAAATATAGCTCTTGAGGGAATTCGAGATCTTTCAATAATAGCTACGCCACCAAAGCAACGGCTCTCTATAAAAACCTTTGTAAAAGAATATTCAACTCCACTTATACAAGAAGCAATCGCGCGTGAGGTCCTCAGAGGCGGGCAAGTATTTTTCATACATAATGAAGTAAAAACAATTAGTCGAGTAAAAACAAATCTTCAAGCTATGAATCCAAATCTCGCTGTAGCTGAAGCCCATGGAAAGATGCGCGAATCCGAATTAGAGAAGGTAATGTCTGAGTTCTATCATAAAAAATATGACATATTAGTATGCACAACCATCATAGAAACTGGAATTGATATTCCAACCGCAAATACGATTATAATAGATCGTGCAGACAAGCTTGGATTAGCTCAGTTGCATCAACTGAGAGGACGTGTTGGGAGATCCCATCATCAAGCATATGCTTATCTTCTCTTTCCAATAGACGCAAATCTGGGAATTGATGCAGTCAAAAGACTTGAAGCTATTGAACAGGCTGGAGAACTAGGTTCAGGTTATATGCTAGCCACTCATGACCTAGAGATTCGAGGCGCTGGAGAGATTCTGGGAGATGATCAAAGCGGTCAAATACAAACAGTTGGTTATAGCTTGTACGCAAAACTACTCAAAAAAGCAGTAAACGCGTTACGGCAAGGAAGAATACCCGAACAAGATCTTTTAGAGGAAGAATCAACGGAAATCAATCTTCATTCATCATCATTGATACCAGATTCTTATTTGCCCAATGTTAATACAAGGCTCATTTTATATAAACGCATCGCAGCCGCTCAAAACGAAGCTGAACTCAAAGAAATCCAATTGGAGATGATTGATCGATTCGGCCTCTTGGAAAAGTCAACTGACAATCTGTTTGTCATTGCAGATCTTAGGTTGAAAGCGAGATTACTAGGAATAACACGAATAGATATGAAACCCGATAAGGGAATAATAGATTTTTCTTCATCTACTAAAGTTAGAGCCGAGAGTTTAATTGAGCGGATAAAAAATGAACCGGAAATTTGGAAATTGACTTCTGGAAATAAACTTCAAGTAACTCTTAATTTACCTAATTTGTCCGAGAGGCAAAACTTCGTGCGAACTCTTTTAATTGAACTTCTCGTTGAAAACCAACTGATTGACGAATCATGAAGACTTCTTCTAAATATCTAAGAGTTGCAGCCTTGTTTATTCTAATCATACAAACTACTTCTTTCGCATCTGTTCGAACACTTCGTTCAGAGCCGCACCTGATTGAGGTAATTATTTTTTCTCAGGAGCATACCTCAAATGAGGAGCAAGAGACTTGGGATATAGATGCAAAACTGTCTTATGATTGTAATTATATGCTTTTAGATCGCTCTAGTGACGAAAGCAGTTTGAAAACAAAGGAGCCCAGCGAAAAAAATAGGGAAATGCTTTTTAATACCACTGATCAAACATATCAGCGCCAATACGCAGTAGAAAAAGAGGCTTCAACCTCAGAGGACAATAATTTTGAACTTGAAGTAAATACCTCAAATA
>CAJXCR010000127.1 GCA_913051825.1 uncultured Halieaceae bacterium | reverse complement strand
TAACTTCACGGTACTCGGCACAGATGGGTTTGGATTAAGCGAGTCTCGCGAACAGCTTCGAGATCATTTTGAAATATCAGCCGATCACATCGCCCATGCAGCATTGGCCTCACTTTATGAGCTAGATAACGCCGACTCCGAGCTACTTCTAAAGCAAATGTCAGAACTAAATATCAATTGCGATAAGATTGATCCATCCGCACGATAGCGATATTTCAATTCGCCAAAGCCAACTTAATTTTCTTTTAGATCAGAAAGAAATACTATACTTTACTTTATTTAATTAATTCATGAATTATATTATACTATATTCTCCTATTCCCCATAGTCTGATAATCTATCAACCTGGAAACTCCTAAGAAAAAAGAGAACTAAAATGAAACCCGAAACTATAGCGCTTCACTCTGGTTATGAAGGCGACCCCGCCACTAATGCTGCTACTGCGCCAATCTATCAAACCACATCATACACCTTTGATGATACTCAACACGGCGCCGACCTATTCGATCTTAAGGTTCCAGGTAATATTTATAGTCGGATAATGAATCCTACAAATGCAGTACTCGAGACACGACTAACTGAGCTTGAAGGAGGCATCGGTTCTCTGTGTGTTTCATCAGGCATGGCTGCTATTAGGTATGCAATTGAGACCATTACAGAGGCTGGAAATAACATTGTAAGCACTTCGCAACTTTACGGCGGAACATATAACCTCTTTGCCCATACCTTCCCTCGACAAGGGATAGAGGTTCGGTTTTCTGATGCCGACGACTTCAAGAAGGCAGAGGCACTTATTGACAAAGACACTCGCGCACTTTTTTGCGAATCTATAGGCAATCCAGCTGGCAATATTGTAGATATCCAGAGATGGGCAGAGATTGCACACGCTGCTGGAGTGCCTCTTATAGTTGATAACACGGTTGCAACACCAATCTTGTGTAAAGTTTTTGACCATGGAGCTGATATATCTATTCACTCTTTAACAAAATATATCGGAGGGCATGGAACTACGATCGGTGGAGCGATTGTGGATTCAGGAAAATTCGATTGGGCAGCGCACGATGATCGATTTTCAATAATGACAACCCCAGACCCCTCCTATCATGGGGTGGTATATTCCGAAGCGATGGGGCCAGCCGCCTATATTGGGCGCTGCAGAGTCGTACCACTACGAAACACTGGTGCTGCTATGTCACCAAACAGTGCTTTTTTACTTTTGCAGGGGCTAGAAACTCTTTGCCTTCGCATGGAGCGTCACTGTGAAAATGCACAAGAACTAGCGCTCTTCCTAAAAGATCATAAAGCTGTCGAATGGGTTAATTATGCAGGGCTTAAGGATAGTCAATACCACGCAGCCTGTAAAAACCTGTGTGGTGGAAAAGCATCTGGAATATTAAGTTTCGGAATATCGGGAGGATTACCCGCTGGAGCGAAATTTATTGATTCACTTAAAATGATTCTAAGGCTTGTAAATATTGGAGATGCTAAGTCGCTTGCCTGCCATCCTGCTAGTACGACCCACCGACAACTTAGTCCAGATGAGCTCGCATCTGCAGGAGTATCTGAAGAAATGGTTAGAATCTCCGTCGGCATTGAACATATTGACGATATAATAAGCGATGTTGGCCAAGCTTTAGCAGCTAGCCAAGCAGGGTAACCTAATCTAGAAAATCAGGCTCCTCCGCCACGAGTACGTCATAGATCGGTTGAAAACTAAACCAACCGGCTAGGTTAGAACCGACGACTTTGTACGTTTCCAGCGCGTGTTTTGCATCAATCGAAATGGGATCACCAACTGCTTCTGCTAGCAATTGCGCTTGACACGAGCGCTCCATGCTAATGAACCACCAACACGCTTCATCAACCGTTTTCCCAACTGTTAGCAATCCGTGATTCCTTAATATCATCGCTTTTTTATCTGCTAATAATCTCGTTATTTTCTGCCCTTCATTCTCATCAAGGACGACTCCAGTAAATTCATCTAACAGCACATGATCTTTATAAAAAGCGCAGGAGTCTTGCGTTAGTGGATCCAAAAAGCGGCCTAAAGAAGACCAAGCCTTACCGTAAATAGAATGTGCATGTGCGGCTGCATTGACATCTGGATGCGCCAAATGTATCTGCGAGTGAATTGTAAAAGCTGCGCCATTTAGCAGACCAGAACCTTCGACAACAGTGCCAGAGTGATCAACTAAGATTAAATCAGAAACCTTCATTAATTTAAAAGCTCGACCCATAGGATTCACCCAAAAATGATCAGACAACTCTGGGTCACGAACTGTTATATGTCCCGCAACTCCTTCATCAAATCCAAATCGTCCAAAAATTCTCAAACTCCCTGCTAGACGCTCCTTTCTTCGCTGTCTTTCATCTTTAACATCAGGTAAATCTTCTGGTGACAGTTGGTAGCCATCATCCTCATTCATCACAATAGATTTTTTTTTAGAAATCAAAAGTCAAATTATCCTGAATCAAAACAAGAGCGTTTATAAAGCTTCTCATGATTTTTGAACTTCACCGAGTTTAGAAATAAATAAAGGAATATTTCTTGGCTCGATGGGAGACGACGAATTAGTTTTAAAGATTTCTCCAGGTATGGGTATAACTTTTTCTGGATGTATAGCTTCTCCACACTCCCCACATGATGTTATGGGGTTTATTTTTGAACCACAGCTCTTATGGATATACTCTACAGGCGCACCCTTACCCTCATCTAACCAATCATCTCCCCATCTTGTGAGACTCATAAGCACTGGATAAAGCCCTAGACCCATTCTTGTTAACTTATACTCATACCTCACTGGCTTCTCTTGATACACCACCTTCACCAAGACACCTTTTTTCACCAACTTGGCTAAACGCTCAGCCAAACGATGTCTAGTTATTCCAAGACTAGACTGGATCTCATCGAAACGTCGAGTACCCATAAAAATGTCTCTAAGTATAAGTAATGTCCATCTTTCCCCGACGACGGCCAGTGCTCTGGCGACAGAACATACTTGATTCTCAACATCTTCCCATTTCATCAAAAAGACCCGTTACTAGAGTGGTATAATATTGTATTAGTGTCTGGTTAGATTTTTATTATTAATGTAACGCGAATATATTTAGTTCACAACGATCGATTTTGGAAAACGCGATATGGGTACAGGGATTGGTGTTACAGAAACTGATATAGAGCTTAATTCTTTAGAAAAAACTGAGTGCGAGGTCAAAAATATTCAGACCTCTGAATTCTTGTCTCGTATTCAAAAAGCACAGACCTTAATGAAAAAAGAGGCTATGAATTTTTGTTATATAAATGCGGGAACTAATTTGTATTATTTTACAGGAATTAATTGGAGCCAGAGCGAAAGATTACTGGGTTGTATAATTCCTGCCAACGGTCCAATTCATTACTTGTCACCCAAATTCGAATACTCGACTCTTTATGAACTTATAAAAATTCCTGGAGAAATACATTGTTGGGAAGAACATGAGAATCCGTATCAGTTATTTCTAGATGTAGCAATAAACCTTACTCCTGCTTTTTCAAAGATTGGAATTGATGAATCTACCCCATTTTTCATATCAGAAGGGCTGAGAAATAGCTGTCCAAACAAAAACATTGTCGATGCGAAAGCTATTACAGCTGCTTGCCGCATGCAAAAATCAAAAGAAGAAATAGAAATTTTACAATACGCGAAAAATATCACTCTATCAGTTCAATATTCTGCTGCTCGTATTCTTCGCGATGGAATTAGCAGTGAAGAAGTGACAAGTTTTATACACGCCGCACATAAACGAAAAGGCGCTCCAGATGGGTCTTACTTTTGCATCGTATTATTTGGTGAAGATACAGCATATCCACATGGTGTTGATTCACCTAAAACACTTGAGCCTGGAGACATGGTGTTAATTGACACTGGATGCGAGATTCATGGGTACCACTCTGACATAACCAGATCCTATGTCTTTGGGGACCCTTCTCCACGTCAACGTGACATATGGAATTTAGAAAAACTTGCGCAAAACAATGCTTTTAACGCTGCACAAATAGGAGTGCAATGTGGCGAGGTGGATAGAGCCGCTAGAGCAACACTTGAAAGAGCTGGGCTTGGTCCAGATTATCAACTTCCAGGGCTACCTCATCGCACTGGTCATGGAATAGGTTTAGATATCCATGAGTGGCCATACCTTGTAAAACAAGACCAGACTATACTTTCTGAGGGAATGTGTTTTAGCAACGAGCCAATGATCTGCATTCCAGGAGAATTCGGGATAAGGCTTGAAGATCATTTTTATATGACTCCAACCGGTCCTCGTTGGTTTACTAAACCATCTTATTCTATAGATGACCCATTTGGATACGCGAAGGAAAACGCTTAATAAAATGGACAAACACTAACTGAGTCAATTTAAGAAAATTGATTCATAGTATTATCTTGTCCACCCGCTTTAAGCGCTGCATCTCCTGAAAAATATTCTTTGTGATCATCACCTATATTTGAGCCTGCCATATCCTGATGTTTTACGCATGCAATGCCTTCTCGAATCTCCTTCCTTTGCACTCCGCGCACATACGCTAACATACCTTCTTTGCCAAAGTATCCTTTAGCGAGATTATCTGTAGAGAGTGCTGCCGTGTGGTACGTTGGCAAAGTGATAAGATGATGAAAAATACCCGCTTCACGAGATGCATCCTTCTGAAAGGTTTTTATCCGCTCATCGGCCTCAAGCCCCAACTCAGTAGAATCATATTTTGAATCCATTAACAAATCTCTCTCATAGCTGGCAACTTCCTTTCCTTCGTTCTTCCATGAGTCGTAAACTTGTTGGCGAAAGTTTAGCGTCCAATTAAATGAAGGAGAGTTATTGTAGACGAGCTTAGCGTTTGGAACGACCTCTCGTATGGCATTGACCATAGAACTAATCTGGCCAACATGAGGTTTTTCTGTCTCTATCCAGAGCAAATCGGCACCATGTTGAAGACTGGTAACGCAGTCCAATATACAGCGTGCCTCACCAGTTCCTGGTTTGAACCGATATAAGCCATTCGGTAATCGGACTGGTCTAACTAGACGTCCATCCTGCTTTATTACAACATCCCCTTCATTTACA
>CAJXCR010000126.1 GCA_913051825.1 uncultured Halieaceae bacterium | reverse complement strand
CAATTCCAAATCTACGGAACACCTCGTAGATAGTTTCTCCATCAAGCTGAAGTGCCAACTTAGTTACACCTACCTGACTAGATTTTACGATTGCTTTTGAAAGAGTAATCGATCCATAGTTCAACTGGTCCCGAAGAACTTTTCCATCAACTTTAATTTCTCCAGGTGAAGTATCGATAAGTGTGTCAACTTTAAAGCGACCGGTCTCCAGCGCCGCCACAAGAGTAAAAGGCTTTACAGTTGAGCCTGGCTCGTAACTGTCTGCGAGAACTCGATTGCGAACAGCTGCTATATTCACCTTCAGTCTATTATTGGGGTTATATCCAGGCTCACTCACCATAGCAAGAATTTCGCCTGTTTTTGCGTCAAGAGTGATTAGAGAAGCGGATTCAGCATCATACAAGTTCATCGCGCGTCGCAACTCTCGATGATGGATGTGCTGAAGTCGAAGGTCGATACTAAGATGAATATCACCTCCCGGGCGTGCTGATTTTACAACACCAATATCGCGAACAGCATCACCGTGCAAATTTTTTATATAACGCTTTTGACCTGTTTCACCACTCAACCATTTATCATAAGCCAGCTCAATTCCTTCGATGCCTCTTCCGTCTACGTTGGTTATTCCAACTACATGCGAAACTGCTTCACCTGCTGGATAAAATCTACGATATTCTTTCTTCTCAAAAATACCAGGGTAATTTTGGGAAAGGATAGAACGAGCTGCATCTGGAGAGAGATGTCTGGCTAAATACATAAAATCTTTGTTATGGTATTTCTCTATCTTTGCTTTAAGCTCACCCAAAGAAAGGCCAATGCTTACACTCAACTCAGACAGAGTGCTATCTGCCGCACCCTTCAGACGACTCGGATCGGCAAAGATTGATACTACTGGTGTGCTGACAGCCAAGGACTCTCCATGGCGATCTGTAATCACTCCGCGATAGGCTGGTATTTCAAAAGCACGGTGTGAGCGTTTACTTCCCTCTCTTTTTAGGAAATCTGGACCTCGATCACTCTCTAAAATCTGAAGAGAAAATACCCTTGATATACCAATAAGCAAAAATACGACTAAAATCGTGCAGACAAAAACAATTCGCAAAACGGGGAATTTAATAGCTTTTGAATTCATCTAAAGACCAAAACCATTCTTTCCAAGGTCGGAGATTTCATTAACAATTTCTGCCTAGCAATTTTATCAACGCGGTCATAGGACGCCCACGTACTATATTCCAACAAAAGCCGACTATGGTTTTCCTGCAAAGACCATCTCGCTGACTCCAAATTTCGCAGCTCAGAATACTTTATCCTGCAATCATATGAGGACGCTACCAACCCAATAGACGTGGCAAAAATACTGAGATAAAGCACTGCTGCGAAGCCCACGCCAAAATCTTTTGGAAAAGAAATCAATTAATCTTCTCTGCAACCCTCATTATGGCGCTACGAGCCCGAGGATTAATTTCGGTTTCTAATTCGCTAGGTTTAATAGCACTACCCAACAACTTCATTCTTCTATTTACAAAGGCATCTTCTATTGGTATTTCTCTGGGAATAGAAGTACCTCTAGACATATCTCTCATAAATCTTTTTACCAATCGATCCTCTAATGAATGAAAACTTATGACCACGAGCCTCCCTCCTATCACAAGCAAATCAAGCACAGAATCAAGTAGTTTGGAGAGTTCTTTTAGTTCAGAATTGATTTTTATTCGAATAGCTTGAAAAGATCTGGTGGCTGGATGTTTCTTTTTTTCCCAGCTTGGATGTGCGTCACTAATAATTTTGGATAGTTCGCGAGTAGTATTTATAGAGGATAAATCTCTTGCCCTGACAATGGCCTTTGAAATTCTTCTAGCAAATCTCTCTTCTCCGTAATCTCGCAATACTCGCTCGATTTCCTTCTGATTTGCGTCTGCCAACCATTCGGCAGCACTTATACCCTCAGAGTTATCCATGCGCATATCTAAAGGACCATTTTTGATAAAACTGAAACCTCGGTTTGAACTATCTAGCTGAGGACTGGAAACTCCAAGATCCAAAAGAATCCCATCCACCTCATCTTGCGAAGTAGCCTCAGTCTTTAGTGATAACTCAGAAAACAAACCTTTATAAACTTTTAGTCTCGAGTCTTCCTCTGCCATTTTCCTTGCACAAACAATTGCCTCTGGATCTCGATCCACTGCCAAAAGACTCCCTTCTGGTGACAGTTTCTTCAATATCGCCTTACTATGACCACCCCGGCCAAAAGTTCCATCAATATAACTACCAGAAGATTTAGTTATTAAGGCTCTGACAGCCTCATTTAATAATACGGTCTCATGCATCACAAACACCTAAAGCGAAAGAGAAACTAGTTCATCCGGAAGAGAGACTTCCGCCCCTCGCTCTGCCAATGCATCATCCCTCTCTTCAAGCCATAAATTTTCTGCCCACAACTCTAATTTATTTCCTTGACCAACTAAGACTAATTTTTTTTCCAAATGTGCATATTCTCTTAGAGAGGGAGGAAGCAACAATCTACCACTTGAATCAAGATCAACGTCCGTTGCATAACCCAGCACCAATCTCTGGAATCGCTTGATTTGAGGCTTAAGCGCAGGAAGATTCTGCACTTCTAGCTCTATTCGATCCCATTCTCCAATAGGATAAAGAACTAAGCATGGAGATTGAGTATCAATTGTTAAAACCAACTTGCCATCACAAATATTCAATATAGGTTCTCTCTGACGAGCAGGAATGGCCATTCGTCCCTTTACATCCATATTTATATGCTGAACACCACGAAACAAATCTATTCTCCAAATTGAAAACTAAAAATAACCACAAATAAACATAAAAATACACTTTTCCCCACTATATTCCACTATAGTCAACATTTAGAACGCGTGTCAAGTAGCAAAATCAACAAAAAAGCTTTGTTTTTCAGCTAATTAGGGTATGAATGATAAATTCTGGAGAGATTACTGATAATACTATTTTGAAAAGATCATATAAAACAAAGCTATAGAAAATATATATAATTTTTTACTTGATGTATTAGCTGTAAATAAAAGCGAGATTCAAATGAAAAATCTTTTTCCTGCTTGAAAAAGGATATAGGGAGCGGGTCGATAAGCCGGGTTCTGTCTTGGACGGTCATTCATCTGCGACGCGCGTCACCGCTCGCCTGTAGCAACCTACCCGAATCCTATGCGGGCACACATAAACAGATTCCTATTTGGTTTTGCTCCGGATGGGGTTTGCCATCGCCACAACTGTTACCAGTTGCGCGGTGCGCTCTTACCGCACCTTTTCACCCTTACTGGAATCAATTTAAAAATAGCCTAAATTTCGCAAGCGAATCATAGCCAAAAAATTGCTTCCAAGCGGTTTTCTTTCTGCTGCACTTTCCGTAGGCTCACGCCTCCCAGGCGTTACCTGGCATCCTGCCCTATGGAGCCCGGACTTTCCTCTAAACTCCCAAAAAAGGATGTCTAGCGACCGCCTAACCCACTCCCCATGAAAACTCTACTCTGCAGGTACTAATTTGGCAAGTTACTTTATTTTGCGGAAGTTTTAATTAGATGATCATAGATTTCTCTGCGAGTAAGTCCACTATATTCCGCTAAAAGAACCGATACCCGCTTCTTAGACATGTCTTCACTAAGCTTTTCCGCTAATTGGGAAAGTTCTGGGGAAAGATCAGAACTTTTACCTCTAAACCCAGCGATTAAAAGAACCAGCTCACCTCGAGTTTGATTTGAATCAGCATCTACGAGCGACTGTAGATCTAAAAGCGTGGAAAGGAAAACTGTTTCATATAACTTCGTTAGTTCACGCCCTAAAAATGATTTTCTATTACCACCAAATATCTCAATACAATCAGCTATAGTGGCCTTCAACCTATGCGGTGCCTCATAAAGCACTAGCGTCGCCCTCTCTTGACATAAGGCACTTAGACGCGCCAATCTCGCAGGGCGTTTCTCTGGAAGAAAACCCTCAAAAAGAAATTTATCAGTTGGAAGACCTGAAATACTAAGAGCTGCTATTGCCGCACAAGGGCCAGGAATTGGAATAACTTTATATTTTGCGAGCTGCGCCGCCAAGACCAGTCTATACCCAGGGTCAGAAATAACTGGGGTTCCGGCATCGGACACTAAGGCTATTGACAGCCCATTAGAAATCCCACTTAATACTTGGTCGACTACATTGCTATTGCTAAAATCGGTATATGAGAACAGTTTAGGAATTTTAACTCCCAATTTCCCTAACAGGCCTCGCGTGATTCTAGTGTCCTCCGCGACTATGGAATTAACTGACTCAAGAACACGTAATGCCCTTCTGGAGATATCTTCCAAATTGCCAATTGGAGTGGCAACTATGTAAAGACCTGGCTCCATACTCCTCCTTATAGAAATGTTAATACAAACTTAAGATAAATAATATAATAGTGAATAATTCGCATAGACTTGAGAGATGAATAACATAAAAAATATGTTAAGTAAGCTTGCTTTACCATTCATAATAGGAACCGCTACCTTGTGCCTTGCTGCATGCTCTACAACTAAACTCGAAAAAATAAAGGACTCAAGTAGCGACCATAATATCACGAAAAAAATCAATGTTCCTCGACCGCAAAAACTTCCAAAAATAATTTTACCTATCAAAACCGCTTTGGACTCTAATAAGGAACGAAAAGCGGAAAAACTTCATTCTGATCTATTACTTTCATTGCTGTCTCCTGAAGAAAGAATTTATTACGAGATGCTGGGTGCGGAAATAGCTTGGCGAAAAGGTGATTTATCTCTTATGGACGATCATCTAGCATTATTAAGAGGAGAAATACCACTTGCATTAATTTTGAATCGATTCGATGGCGAACCAACGTCGTTAATTAAATTAGCTTTTAGAAAATTCAAAACATCTCCCACAAATACCGAAAGAATCGCCTTGAAAAAAATTCTCTGGTCAAGCTTACTAAAACTAAAAGCCAGTGAGCTATCAAACATACTGTCCGATACAAGAGACAGCGAATTAATAGCTTGGCTAAATCTAGCTCAATTGGTTAATTCTACGTACCCTTTAGATCTGCAAAAGGCTCTTTCTAATTTACCGATTTC
>CAJXCR010000125.1 GCA_913051825.1 uncultured Halieaceae bacterium | reverse complement strand
ACATCGACGATCAATTCAGTCTCAACCGTATCCTCCACATCGAATGTCAGCTCATCCTCAACAGTGTCATCTATATCGACATCCAATTCACTCTGAACAACATCCTCTACAAACTCCGTAACCTCTTCTTCCACTTCATCTACCAATGAATCAGAAATCTGCTCATCAAATGCCCGCTCAGCCTGGATCTGGTCAAGAATTGGTCCTATCTCATAATATCCACCGATACCCCCTATGGAAACACCTATATTCAGCTCAGTCCGTTCTGCATTGGCCAATATAGACTGCGTCAAAATCCAAAACCCACCAAAAACCACTAGGCTGGTGGTTCTAACCCAGGAGAGGATCTGTTTTTCTAAAAAAATCAAAAAATTTCGAATCGGACCCAAAATAATTTCCCTAATTGCTCAAATACGGTTGGTCGTAGCCAATGAAAACCTCAGTAAAACTAATATAAATTACTGAAAAAAATATTGTCTAGCGACATAATAACGTATTTTGACGAGAAATATTCCATCTGAATGGAATAAAGTCTGAATAAGAACGTCATAAGAAAAATGAAATAAATATGAGAAGACTCAGTAGTAAGCAACGTCAAGCCATGCTTGATCAGATTGGAAATTTAAGGAGGTTCTGTTTTTCTTTGACCGGTCATTCCGCCGATGCAGATGACTTGTTACAGCAGACTGTAGAGAAGATTCTTGATAGAGGAGTACCCGAAGACGCGCATATAGGGAAATGGTCCTTTACTGTCTGCAAAAACCTTTGGCTAGATGAAATAAGATCTAGGCAAGTAAGGAAGCGACACGTTCAAGTCACTCATGAAGAAGAAACAGGAGTTTCGGCAGAAAGAGAAGTAAGTGCGGCGCAAGAGGTCAGTGACCTTATGGACGCCCTAGATAAATTGCCAAAAGACCAAAGATTAGCACTAGTACTTGTTGCGATTGAAGGGAAAAGTTATTCTGAGGCAGCGGAAATACTTGATGTGGCGCAGGGAACAATTATGAGCAGAATTTCTAGAGCTCGGAAAAGTCTGGAAGAACAGCTATTTAAGAACTAGTTTTGTTTGATATTTATGATAATGCTATGAATGAACAAGAAGACACATTGCTACTTTCCCGATACCTAGATGGAGAACTAAGCTCAGCCGAGCAGGTTCTCGTAAAAAAGCGTCTCTTGGCAGAGCTAGGTTTGGCTGAAGAATATAGGCGTTTAAAAGCCGTAAATGATCTGCTTGTTAAGAGCTTTTCTAGTAATGAAGCAAAAACAGTGCCTCCGAAGACCGCAGCGATGATGGGACCATTTCAATTGGCCATGTCCAATCGTAATGAGAATTCAATGTGGCAATTCGCAAGTGCGGCAGCGGTTGTTGCAGCGGTCGGACTATTAATAATTAGAGGATGGAACGTCTCGCCGGCAGAGCATCCGGTAATATTTGAGCAAGATCAACTTATTTCCAAAGCGCTAGAACAAACTCCTTCCAGCGCATCGAAATGGATAGTGCTTGAGGATAGTAGAAAACTGCGTCCCATTCTAACTTTTGCTCACGAAAATGGTGGGTGGTGTAGAGAATATGAATTAGCCACGGCAAAAGCAAATTGGAAAGGCATAGCATGCCGTTCTGGTGATGCTTCCTGGATTACACAGGCCATTGGAGATCATGAAGCAATTAGGCCAGTGGTAAATAAATATCGTCCGGCAGGAGCTGACAGTGATGGCAAGGTCGGAAATTTCGTGAAAGAACATGCATCTGATATTCCATTAAGTGTAAAACAGGAGCTACTCCTAATAAACGCTGGCTGGAATAGATAAATCAACTTTAACAACTCGCTATATTGCCCATAAATAGCATTTTTAGTTAAATCTGATCATCAATCATATCTTAAATCAACTAAGCAAAGTCAAACTAATTTATGTCTATAAAGGCGGTGTCTAATAGTGGGCAGAGACCGGCGTCTCATGATGACACCGGTCTCTGGTATTCAGAATGAGGGCGCTAGCCGCCTCACTCTAGAAGTCTTACCTGCTTGGCTAAAAATAGTCCGCTGGAAAAAATTGCGTACGTCTAAATCACAGACGCTTGAAAGGTGTTTTTATTCCAAATTTTGGAAAATTTTTCACTCGGTAGAAAAAATGTTCTTATTCAAAGGTTTTCGTCTCCTATTCAAATTTACAGAGACACCGTAATGCTTGGTCAGATATCTCAGTATCGGTTCTTCTAGATCCCCAAGCGACCACAATCCTTGTTCTTCCTGCATCCAACGGATCATTCTAATCCAGTCTTTTTCCTCTAACCTCTGAGAGACAATCAAACTTCCAGAATGACAGATAGTGCATTGACTCTTTACAAACTCGAAACCAGGAGCATTGACTAGACCAGTAGCAGCATCAACCTCCGCCAATACTTTAAATGGCACTATAAGAAACAGAACAACACAGCATAATGAAGAGGTATGCCTCACTAAACCACGCTCACAGCAATTCTATGACATGCATTATTTAAGTAGCCGCGTGGATTCCATCCCGGTAATACCATCGGTTGAGTTTTTGAATTTTTGTCGGTTGCCCGAGCCCAAATTTCATAATAACCTTTTTGAGGAAACGAAATTGAGCTACTCCAGTGCTGCCATGCATTAATATTTACCGGAGAATCTAATTTAGCTCTTATCCATGTCTGACCAAAGTCAGTCGATATATGCACTTTTGATATACTGCTGTCACCAGCCCAAGCGTGACCGCGGACTTCTAGGTCCCTACCTAGTGAATGAATCACTCCTGACCTTGGAAAGGTAATTAAAGATTTAACTGGCATTTCTTCAATAATACACATGTCTTTTTCGTCCACATCAGACCCTGGCGGAACACCTTCGCAAGGAATTTTGTAAGAATAACCGTTCATTTTGTGTCCATTATGAACGTCATTTCTAACAAAAATTTTCTTTAACCACTTGCCGGAAGTAGAACCTGGCCATCCTCCGAAAATGAGCCTCAGTGGATAACCATGCAAAAAAGGTAGATCTGCCCCATTCATAGAGAAAGCTAATAATGAATCTTCTTTCAACGCTTTTTTTATTGGGACTCCTCTACTTATAGATTCTCTACTAGGATCACCGCTCAAATGCGTATCGGACCCATAATATCCGATATATACCGCGCTTTGCCTCACGCCCGAAGCCATTAACACGTCCCGCAACCTCACGCCTGTCCACATTGGACATCCTACGGCACCAGTGGTCCACTGATTTCCTCTAACACTTGGCGCGAACTCCTCTCTGCCATTGCCTGCGCATTCTAAAGTGAGCTGATAATTCACATTCTCAAAAGAATCCTTCAACTGTTCTATCGAATATGATTTTGAATTTTGTACACCTGGACCCTCTATTCTTAATCGCCAACTAGCGAGATCAATAGATTTAGGAGGCAGTCCATTATTACGAACAAAAAGTCTATCTGCTGGAGTTGTTTTGTCATCCAACAAATGAGCAGGCGTCTCCAAACTTAGAGGTCTATCACTTAGAAGAGAAAGATCAGGATGCTTTCCAGCTAATAAGCGCTCTTCAGACACGGCTATAGGAATAAGACCCAGTGGCATGTTCTTTGAAAAGACAATTGGCAAACCGAAAACCGAGCTGTAACGTATCGCTCGCGACAAAAAGTCCCTCCTCCTCGAAAGCGACGAGAAAGGGAAATCCGAGCTATTTTCTTTATCTTTATTTGATTTATTCATTAGGAAATATCATACAGACTATAGCAGAAACTAAAATAAACTATACAGATTCAAATCAAGTGAGAACATCCGTCACATATAACTTCTTCAATCAGTATCAACCGCAGAGATAGCTTGGGTCAAACCTCAATGTCTAATTATTTGAAAATAATAACTTACAGCAAATGAAAATAGCGCTTAAAGAGGCTCTATGGCCAATTTTCCTGTTGCCGTTGATCGCTCTAGGAAATCCTGCCATTGCTCTACTTTTTGGAGCAGGATTAGCTATATTCACTGGTGCTTCGAGATCAAGAGCAGCAGCTAAAATAAGTACATATAGCCTCCAAGCAGCAATCGTTTTGTTGGGATTCAAGTTTGGTTTTGATCAGGTTATCGAAATTGGAGCAAACTATGGTATCCTCTTATTTTTATACGTGCCCACAGTTATTCTAGTGGGCGTTTTATTAGGCTGGCTAATAAATAAAGATCATGTCTCAAGTCAGCTGATTACTCATGGTACCGCCATCTGCGGCGGAACTGCGATAGTTAGCCTTTCGCCGATTATTAGGGCGAACCAAGAACAAACGGCGATCGCCTTAACACTTATATTTTTCTTCAATGCTATCGCACTTTTTAGCTTTCCTTTAATTGGTCAAATACTGGATTTATCGCAAGAACAATTTGGAATTTGGGCAGCACTTGCAATTCATGATACCTCATCCGTTGTGGCAACAAGTTCGTTATATGGAGAAGAATCACTGGCAGTAGCGACTACCGCAAAGCTGGCTAGAACACTCTGGATACTGCCAATACTTTTAATTACCAGTATAAGCCAAGGTTTCTCAAAAAAAGAGGTTAGCATTCCATGGTTTATTTCATTATTCTTGTTAGCTGCTGCATCTAGCTCTTTAATTGTCTTTCCTCCATTTTTATTAGAAATGATATTCAAAACAAGTAACATCCTGATCGTAATCGCCCTTTTCTATATCGGCACTTCGCTAACACGTGAGACTCTTAAAGAGCTAAAGTGGCCTGTAGCGATCCATGCTACTGCCTTGTGGGGAGGGGTAGTTGTTCTTACACTTTACGGTGCATATAACTTTCTGTGAAACCAACGCAAATATTTTTTTCTCATTTATGCAACGAAACCACCCCATAAAGCTTCTCTGCAGCGAACACTGCAGAACTGAACGTGACCGTTAGCGGCTGAATAGCTCTTCAAACATACCTGACACTGAGCCAACCTTCTCTCTGACGCCAGTGCTTCTTCCCGCACCTGAGATAGCCTCAGTCCTGCTGCGCAGGCATCTGAACACTCTGGTCCATTTTGATTCGCATGGAGACTGCTGTTGCATATACGGCATATCATAAATTCACACTCTGTTGCTTCTTGTTTATCTAACGATCTGAAGGGGAATCTATTCCATGCAGAAACTGGTTAGTCTAGATCGCGAGTATTAACATAGAAAAATGACACCACAATAATCGTCGCATATACTGGCAGCCCGCATCGATTAAATTTTTCTTTGATGATTACTCTTATGGATAAAGATATGCGATTAATAATCTTGCTTTTAGCTAGTTT
>CAJXCR010000124.1 GCA_913051825.1 uncultured Halieaceae bacterium | reverse complement strand
CTCTTCAAGCTCTTCAAGCTCTTCAAGCTCTTCAAGCTCTTCAAGCTCTTCAAGCTCTTCAAGCAAAAGTTTACCTGGCAACGAGGGCGGATCAATACCTTCACCAAAGGGCTCCGAGAGTACAAAAAATCCCTCTAAAATAACCCAGGAATCCTCCAATACAGGAAGAATCATCAACAGAGGGGATCCTGGTTTTGGGGAGCTTTCCCAAACAGAAGAACTACCTGATATGAGAGATTTGCCTACAATATCAAGAAGCTCGACTAGTGAGTCCTCCGATAAGGACCGATCTTCGAATGATCCATCTAGTGCTGCAGGTCAAGCATCAAAGCGAGATAACCCTATTGGAAGAGAAACTAATAGCAGCGATATTTCAGAGATAACCGGTAGAGGCGATCTGACCACTGCTGAAAAAATTGCAATCTTGGATGCTGAACTAAAATCTTCGGCAGGACAATTTGATCAAGCAATTAGCGAAGCGCGTACAGACCAGCAGAGAGATCGGATAAAAGTACCGTCGGAAAAATCTGACACCGATATCAAAAATTCATCACAGAATTCAATGCCAGAAGATGGCTTGGATTCTATAGACCCAAGGACTGGGGAATTACGAAATGTTGTAAGCGCGGAGTCTTCAAAGGAAGATAATGCTAAAATTAATCCTATTCCGGAAGATATTCTAGCTAACTCAAAAGATGAAGATGTTACCGCAAAACAGCTCCGTGAACGTGCTGAAAGAGAACCAGATCCAGTGAAACGCGAAGCGCTTTGGGAACGATACCGTAAATACATGGGTATTAACAAATGATTACCTACCGTATTCTTATATCTTATTTTCTTGCAGCTTTCCTATCGGGATGTGTAACCGAAACAATTAAAACTACAAAGATTCCAACGCTTAATACCGTCACAGCACCAGCGCCCGAATCTCAGTTACTTGATCTAGCTATTCCTGTCTTCGACCCAGGTATAGAGGATGATGAGTCAAATGACGTCCCTATCTATCCGGAGCTTCGAAAAGCAGAAGCGGCTTACATGTCCTTGAGGCTGACTGAGGCGCTGCAAGAAACAGGTGCTTGGGCTGCAGTCAGGGTCGTTCCTAATTCAGACACTATTACAGATCTTACCGTAGACGGAAAAATCCTACATTCTGACGGAGAGCGTCTGAATTTAAAGATTCGCGTGACTGATTCAAGGAATCAAATATGGCTAAACAAAAATTACGAAACGCGAGTCAGCCTCTATGCATATGAGGCTTCAACACGCAGCCAGTACGATCCTTTCCAAGCAGTTTACAACAATATTGCAAATGATCTGACCTCCATTCTAACGGCTCTACCCGAAAAAGATCGTACTGACATAAGAAAGATAACGGAGCTAACTTTTGCACAAAGTTTTTCTCCAGATGCCTTTGGTGGGCATTTGCAAGAAACATCTAGTGGCTCTATTAAAATGATCCGTCTCCCAGCAGAAAACGACCCCATGCTGGAAAGGGTGCGCACTGTCCGTGAAAGAGATTTTATCTACGTTGATACGCTTCAAGACTACTACTCAAACTTCTCGCAGGATATGCATGAAGGCTACCAACAATGGCGTAATGAGAACCTTGATGCGACGTTAGCACTCAGGGAACAACAGAGAGAATACAGAGCAAGGCTGATTGCCGGGGGACTGTCAGTGGCAGCGGGTCTTGCCGCCAGCACTAGTGACGATCGAAATACCCGCATTGCCGGAGCTACGGCGGTTATGGGCGGCGGCTACCTAGTGAAAAGTGGACTAGAGCTTCGGAACCAAGCTCAGGTCCATATTGGAAGACTGGAAGAAATGGGACTGATGTTGGACGCAAAAATCACCCCCCGACTGATCCAACTAGAAGACAAAACAACTCTACTTACTGGAACCGTAGAAGAGCAATATGCCCAGTGGCGTCAAATTTTAGCCGAAATTTATAGGGCTGAAACCGCGATTCCCGAGATTGATGTAGGGGAGAGCCCTCTCGCACCTACTCCAGCCGTAGCCTCAGATCAGCCAATCGGTACCGAGGCTCAATAGACCACCCTGTTGAGAGATCTCGATGTCTGATAACAACGATATTCTGACACCCACACCTTTTAAAACCGCAGGTGGTGAAAAAACATTAAATATCAGGCAGGAGAAAAAGGTCGCGCGTTGGTTGCTCGTCTTGATTTCAATACTAGCGTGCATCCTTCTTTTTGTAACCTTGTGGTTACCGTCGCTCGTATCTGAACAACAAAATAACGCGCTACCATTGACAGATGTAGCTAACTCCTCCAGCGATTACATTAACAGCAACTTATCACCGGAAGAAACTCAAGATACTGCTTCGCCATGGGCTGACGCTGCACTTGAAAAGTCAAAGCAGAATGCCTTGGAGCTGGCCGCAGAAGCCGCAGAAATCCAATCAAGACTCGAAAAATTCGGCGCTCCGATCTGGGCACCAGATATCATAAAAGACGTTGAACTAGTCGCATCAAACGCCGATAAAGCTTATCGAGCGAAAGAGTATGGACTGGCGGCCGTGGAGTACGAAAAAGCTCGCGATACGCTACTTACCTTAGAAACCTCGATGCCCGATAGATTTGAAAAAATATTATCTGATCTTAGACTGTCGATCGATGGTGGTGATATTCAGAAAAGCGAAGATCTATTTTCCCAGGCATCACTTTTAAATACCAACAGCTCACGATTAGCAAAATTAGATCTTCGAATGAACACCTTGCCGCAAATACTTACCGCAATCGAACAGAGTCAATTGCTAGAGAAACAGGGACAGCTTCAGAAAGCGGTTATGATCCTGCAAAAAGCAAGTCAACTGGATCTTGAACATCCACTTGTATTAGATGCGCTTGAAATCACCAATACCAAGTTAACCAAAAGTCAGTTCGATAAAGCTATGAGTCTAGGCTATCAGGCACTTGAAAAAAACAATCTACCTACAGCACGCCAACAATTCACTCAGGCAAAGACGCTCGATCCACTCTCCATAGAAGTTCGTTCAGCAATAACCGAATTGAAAGAATTGGAGATGCGAAGTAGGCTATTTATACTTCGCAGGGAGTCGGCTGCCCTAGAAAGTCAGGAAAACTGGATCGCAGCGGAGAAGCGATTTTCAGAAGCACTTAAGAGGGACAAGAATCTCCTATTTGCAAACCAAGGGCTTGCTCGGGTGGCGCCCAGAAGGATCTTAGATCAGAGGCTCAATGGTTTTATTGAAGATCCAGAAAAATTGAAGATCAGAAAGGTCGCTCAGGAGGCAGCGAACGCGCTTTCTGATGCTAGACAAATCTCTAGGCCAGGACCACGTCTTAAAAATCAAATAAACACTATGGCGACTCTTCTTGAAGAGGCAAATACAAAGCTACCCATTAAAATTCTTTCCGATGGCCTTACCAACATCACGCTCTATAAGGTCGCAGAACTCGGAAGTTTCAATTCGCGTGAATTATTTCTGCGTCCAGGAAGTTATACGGCAGCGGGGTTTAGAAATGGATATCGAGACATCCGAATTTCATTTGATGTCACAAAAGAAACAGCGCCCTTAGAGATTATCATCAAATGCGAGGAGGCCATTTGATGTCAGAAAATGATTCCCAAGACATTATTCGACCGACTGATTTTAAATCACTCAACGTCAAACAATCACCTAAGCACAAGCAAAAAATGTCGGCTCGGTGGTTACTTTGGATGGGGTTTTTCATATTCTCGGTTTGTATAAGTTTCCTGCTTACAGCTAGATCAATTCAAATTCAGACCGATACCATTTCCAAACCAAAAATCGAAATAAGTGGGCTGGCCATTCCGATCGGTAATAGATTTCTAATACGCGAAGGAAATTATCCATTACAGGTTTCTGCGATAGGATATGAGTCTTTGCAAACAGTGTTAAATGTGGGATCAGAATCAAATCAGCTCGTTCAACTCTCTCTATCCATGCTCCCAGGAATTGTGACCATCCAATCTAAACCCGCAGGTGCCTTGATTAGCCTTGATGGAGTCTCAAAAGGTGTCACTCCAAAAATCGAGCTTGTGCTAGAGGCGGGGGAGTATGAGCTCGCCTTGTCGCATAATAAATATCTTGATCTTGAAGAGAAAATAGAGATCAAGGGCAGAGCGATTGAACAGAAATTAAATTTCACTATGCAACCTGGTTGGGCTGATATCACGGTAGCAAGTTCTCCTCAAGGTGCCGAAGTCAGACTGGGTAGCCAGATTCTCGGCATAACACCAGCGACGGTCCCTGTTCCAGAGGGGTCTCATCAACTTGTCTTAAAACTACCTGGCTATGCACCCCTTCAGATCGAACTGGAAACTACTGCTGGAGATCCAAAGAATCTAGGCACAATTGATCTAATGCCAGCCTCCGGTGTCATTGAGCTAAAGAGCAACCCTGCAGCTGCAAACGTGTCGCTGGACGGAAAATTTCTAGGCCAATCACCCCTAGAAATTGAAATTTCGCCTAATGACATTCATCGAATTTCTGTTTCCTTGCCTGGATATAAACGAGAATTGAAAGAAATCAAACTCGGTCCAGGTGAGCGAAAATCGCTGGGAGTAACACTAAAGCCTCGCTATGGAGAGCTACATTTTAACATCCAGCCAAAAACTGCCGAATTAATTATCAATGGAAAATCACGAGGGCCAGGAAACAATACCCTATCACTTCCAGCGACGCCTCAGAAAATAGAAGTACGTCTGAAAGGGTATGCTAGCAATACGCAAATAGTGACGCCGGTCCCAGATTTTCCTTTGAGTATAGACGTCAAGCTCTTGACGACCGCAGAAGCACGGGTAGCTCATTTAAGATCAATAGAAACCACCTCGGCCAATCAAAAGCTCATACTGTTTAATCCTGATAGTAAGCCAAACAAGCAATTCAAGATGGGCGCACCACGCTCAGATCCGGGTCGCCGAGCCGATGAAGTTTTGCGAACGGTCAAGCTAGAACGTCTGTTTTATCTTCAGAACAAGGAAGTTACCAATGCTCAGTTTCGCTTATTTGAACCTAATCACAATTCCGGCCAAATTCAAGGCGCCTCTTTGAATCGCGAGCAACAACCTGTGGTGCAAATCAATTGGCAACAAGCGGCGCAGTACTGCAATTGGTTGAGTAGACAGGAACAACTCCCGCAATTTTATATTGAATCGGAAGGGTTGATCACTGGACACAATCCAAAGTCTACGGGATATCGCCTGCCAACAGAAGCCGAATGGGCATGGGCTGCGCGTGTCCAGGAAGATAAGATCATGCGCTTTTCTTGGGGTAATACTTTTCCGCCACCATCGGGGAAACGTAATTTTGCCGATGATGCTTCAGCGTACATTAATGGAAGGGTAATTA
>CAJXCR010000123.1 GCA_913051825.1 uncultured Halieaceae bacterium | reverse complement strand
AAATATTCATGGCTGACATTCCAGCATGGGATGAAGGCATCCCGCTCATGCCAGGAGATAGAGTGATCGTGGAGCCATTGCCTCAGGTAAAGGGTTATTGGGGTAGTTCGGGACGCACCTTTCACATGGGGCCAGCGACGGATGAAGAGATTGAGAAGATCCAGATCCTTGATCGCGGTCGTCAGGCAGCAGCAGATATGACTAAGCCTGGTGTGAGAACAGGGGATATGATGGACACTATCAACGAGACTTTGCAAGAAGGTGGACTGATCTGTTCGCTAGATCAAGGCGGACATGGAGTTGGTATAGATGGACAGGAGCCACCAGCAATAGCACTCGGCGAAACATTTGAGGTTCAGGAGGATATGGTTCTTGCCGTGGAGTGCTGGTACTTCGAAACAGACGATAACGGTCATCACCGAGTTTATGGTGGCGAGGATTATGTGCATGTTACTTCGGATGGATCCGATCCCTTGCCTACATTTCCTACTGACATTTTTCACTTGGGGGACTAATAGCCCTAATTTTAAATTTTTGTGAGGCTTGTAAAATGAAAAAAGGTGTATTTGTGGCACCGACAATCAACGAATTTTCGGATCCACAGAATTTAGTTGATCTAGCGGTGATGGCAGAAGAGGCTGGTTGGGACGGTTATTTTATATGCGACCATCTTCTTTTGGATCCAGATGGATTTCTTCCTTTAGCTGATCCAACGGTCGTGCTTTCTGCTGTTGCGGCCGTAACGGAGAGAGTGAAGATAGGTGCTATGGTCACTCCAATATCGAGGCGAAGACCATGGAAAGTTGCGAAGGAGTTTGCAACCTTGGACCAACTCTCAAATGGTCGCGTTGTAATTGGTGTGGGTTTAGGTGGATTGGATCAAGAGTTTAGTAATTTCGATGAAGATCCCGATAAGAAAGTCTTAGCAAAGAAGACTGATGAAGGTCTCGAGATAATACAACGTCTGCATACTGGTGAAGCGGTAGACTTTTCTGGGGAAATTTATAATGTCAGAGGTGCGCGTTTGCTGCCTAGGCCAGATCAAAGACCTCGGATCCCTGTATGGGTTGGTGCAATGCTGCCAGCTAAGCCTGGTCAACGCAGGGCAGCCCGGTGGGATGGAATCATGCCGCACGTAATGCCAGCTATGCTTGAGGAAAGTCAGGATACTACCGGTGTTGATATGCGTGTGTTAATGCAACCAACGCCAGAGCAAATTAGAGAGGTTGTAGAATTCAGTGCCGCATTAAGAGATTCTGAGGATCCTTTTGATGTTGTCGTCAGTGGAATTACAGCAGGCTTGGATAAAGAGTCAGCGTCAAAGATATTGAGTGAATATAAGAGCGTAGGGGGTACCTGGTGGCTAGAGTGGCTTGATTGCGGGAAGCCTGATTCATTAGAAGAGATCAAAAGTTTGATACAAGCTGGGCCACCCGATTGAAAAATCGATACGTAGGAGATTATTTTATATCTAGGAAGGGAGATTGAATATATGTCTGTATTAGCGATGACACTGCCTATACCTGAGGGAAAGTTAAAGGCGTTGGAAGATCATATTGCGGAAGCAAAAAAAAGAGATGACTTTGAGGATACTTTGAGAGGCTTCGGTTTAACTCACGAGAGTTGGCATGTGCAATCAACCCCGCTCGGCGAACTACTGATTATGGTTTTTGAATGCGATGATCCCTTATCTATGCTTGCTGAGTTTTCTCAATCCCAAAAAGAGCTTCCAACTTGGCAACGGAGTGTCTTAAAGGATCTGCTTGGTATTGATTTATCGGAACCTTCACCCGAACCACCTTCTAGAGTTATTTTCGATTGGACAGATAAGTAGAGCGCCTAAAGATGTCACTAGAGATAATTAAAAATGTTATTGCTCCAAAAGCGAGAGGAGGGACTCTTAGGATTAAAAGAGGTCAGATCTTTAGGGTTATCGCGCACGAAGGAAAGCAAGTACTAGATCTAACATTTCTTAATGCAAATGACTACAGAGAGCAATACGCATCTGAACTATCTGCCTGTATTGCGAGCATTAAAGGAGAAGGTGGATATTATAGATTATCTCATCTGTACTCCAAGCCACCCTTTGAAAATTTAATGGCAACTGTGACTGATGATATTGTCGGGGCAGGTGGTCGTGGAGGAGAGAGAGGCGGGCATTTTATGATGTGTCACTGCTCAAATCGCCTATTGGATCACCTTGGGTTTCCAGGAACTAGGACGTGCAGTGATAATTTTGCAGACGCCTTCTTGGAGATTGGACTAAAACAAGAAGAGGTATTTGATGAATCTATATTTAATATATGGATGCAGTCATGGGTCGCGGAAGATGGAGGTATGGCTTCTTTACCTCCCCTTGTGGAAAAGGGAGATAGCATTGACTTTAGGGCAGAAATGGACCTGATGGCTGTATATTCTGTCTGTCCGGATGAAACAAGTCCATGTAACGATTTCAAAGCCAAGCCGCTTAAATTACAAATTCTAGGAAACTCTGATAATCGATGAAAGATCGCGAAATACTTGATGAATTCATCATGCCAAAATGCACTGGAAAAGCGTTTCTGGTGAAAGAGGGCCAATCTTTCCGAGTAATTCAGATTGAAGGAAAGCAGGTAGCAAGTTTAATCTTCTTTAATGCACATAACTATAAAGAACAGTTTATGGCGGAATTTTCAGGCGGATTGAATTATTTCCATCCAGAACAACCAGGCAGCCATTATAGAGCGACAAAGCTTTACTCGAAAGTGCCGTATGAAAATGAAATGCTTTCTCTCACGGATAACAAAATTGGCGATCATTTTCTTGGACCTCCCTGCACGAAGGCTATTATGGAAGCATTAGGGGAGCCTGATCACAGGAGTTGCAGTGATAACTTTACAGATGCGCTCAAAGAATTTGACATAGATTTGAAAGATATATACAGCCCGAGCGCATTCAATGCTTTTGCAAATATCTATATCGATACAGATGGAGATGGAAGGCTAAATATCCGTCCACCAAGGAGTGAGATGGGTGACTATCTTGAATTTACAGCCCATATGGATGTTCTGGTTGTTGCTTCGGCATGCCCAGATGATGTTTCGCCGATTAATGACTACGAGTGCAAAGCGATTAAATTTGAGATCTTCGAGGGATAGCCTTTCGTAAGTTAAGACCCTTTCTTTTTTTTACTGATCAAATCTTAGAAACATCTACCGTTTATACCTGAATTTATGGCAGCTATAATGTCTTGCCGCTATATGGTCTGGACAAAAAAATTGTGAAATCTATTCTTCTTCGCCGACGCCAAATTCAGATTTTAATTTTCATTTGGATCGGAATATCACAAATAACTCATGGTCTGGATGAAATATTCACTCTGAATACCCCAAAAGAAATTCAAATACAAATTAATGACCTCGGATCATTCAAGACTGCGAACGTTAGTGCAGCCAATGGAGAAGTAGAGTTCGTATCAACACCGGACGTGGGCGCTGAAGAAGGAGTTTTCTCCTTAATTTATACAAGTACAAAATTACAAAATATTAACCATCGTCTGTCGATCACGGGTACAGATATTATCGAAATCAACGTGGTGGATACGGAGAACAACTCAACAACGTTTAGTTACGATGTGATAACGCAACCCCAGCCAACCGAAAAAAATTATTTACAACCTTCCCACGAACTTCAGTATTCAAATATCAAGGTCGATTGGCATGACATACGGGTAAGGAATGGCAGGGATAATCCTGCAGTATGTCCTCGGTTTCAAGGCGAAAACGAATGGGATGACTACTCCGGAGTAGGATTTGCCGATTTCAATGGAGACGGCTACGACGATTATGTGTTGCATCCTCAGTTTAATGCGAGGCGCGACGCCGAACTAGAATTTGCGCTCGGTTTGGTTCCAAGAGAATTAGAGCTCTATCTTTACACAAACGGCTCCTTCATTTACGAGCCAGTAAAATATAATAACCGAGACGAAGATAATCCTGTTAAATTTCATCTTGCTAGAAAAATTTTAGTCGGTGACTTTGATAATGACGGAGATCCGGATCTTTACTTAGTAAATAGTGGTACAGATGTGTGGGCGCATCCGACTGCTACCGAGGAGCAGTATCTTCTCGAAAACACCTTTAAAACAACAGGTGGTTTTACAGCTCATAAACTTACTCAAAGGATGGGTGCACATGCAGCTGCTTCCGGAGATATAGACGGGGACGGTGACCTGGATATCTTCACCAGAGGGAGTCGCAATCCTGAGGTAGCTGAAAGCATAGAATTCTGGGGCTTTCTGATTAATAAGGGCAACAACTCTTTCGAACTAAGCCAAACCCTTGTATCCCCTGACGAGTTCTGGTTCTGGTGGGCACAATTTCACTTTGAGTTAATGGACGTTGATCAGGACGGTTTTCTAGATCTGATTATGGGTGGGCATGAGCAAGACAATAATGAAGAAAATTTTGCTAATTATCCTGCTCTAAAAGAGTTTGTCGATCTGTCTCCAGAAAAACATGCGGTTGGTAGAGTGAGAATAATGTGGGGTAGCAGTTCTGGGAGCTATAGCGCAGAGAATATGTCCGTTATTCCTACAATTGATGACTTCGGTACTATCGCTGATCTTGACGTTTTCGATCTTAATGGAGACGGAGCTCTTGAACTCTTAGTCACGCGAACGGGAGGATCTCCCGACTCCAAGGAGAATTATTACGGAGGGCATTTTGTTCAGATTGTAAATTTTTCAGGAAGAGTTGCTACTGATATCACAAGTGACATGATCACCGGGAATTCTATTACCGGTAGCCCAGACGCTTGCCCACCAAATAACACTTTATGGATTACATGGATGAATGCGCAAGACTATGACTATGATGGGGAACTAGATATCTATAGTGTAATGGTTGCGCCAGGCGGAGATCAGCGCATTCTGCATCGTTGGGAGTGGAATGGTAGTCGATTTATCAGAGTTTCTCCCAAGACCATACCTAACGGATCTAACAAACAAATTTATCCGGCAACTGTTTGTAAAGCCGCTGATCCAAGAAACAGTTTAAAGTTACAATCTAGAGAATCGGGACTTACCAATACTGAAATCTCAGGAAATATTGGAATCACTTGTGCGATACCTAGAGATGCTTTTACAGGGGACATTTTTGCACCAGTCACTGCATTGGATGTAGAGGTAAGTCTTCAGAAGACTACCGAAGATAATGAGACTGTTACCTGTACGCTGAATGAGTTTTTAGGTCAGGTAATTTCTGATTCAGATAGTTTTGAGATAGATCTAAATGGTACAATGAAGACCACAAAATCATGGAACAACTGGCGACCTGCTAACAATCTCACGAACTACACTATCACCTGTGACCTACCACCCCAGACAGCGATTACTTCTATAGAGACTAGAGCGGTTTATTGATTAAGAATTGGGTGTCGAAAAAGGGGTAAAATTCACAGTGACTAAATTGTGAAAAGACGAAAAAACTTAAATTAAATCAATAGTTTAATTGAGTGGCGTCCCCTAGGGGGTTCGAACCCCTGTTCCCGCCG
>CAJXCR010000122.1 GCA_913051825.1 uncultured Halieaceae bacterium | reverse complement strand
ATTGGAACGTTAATATTGTGTTCTTCCGATAGCGCGATAGAGGTCGCGGTAACCAAAGGTATGCCTTTATATGCAGGGCCAAGTAACATATCAAATCTGATGCCTGAGTCTACAATACACTGAGCATAGCATCGTCCTACCTCAGATAATGACGCTCCAGAAGAAAACTTGCCCGCATTAAAAAAATATGGGCTATTCCTCCCGGATTTTAAGGTGAAACTGCCAAAACTTAAGGCTTCACAACTCCGAGATAATTTAATGAACTGTTGCTTGTATGCTTTCAAGTCGAACCCCAGTGGTAATTTAGGTTTAATAAGTCAGTATTCTCAAAATTTAACGAGAGAAGACTTATTTACAATCAAATATAGCACAGCTTGTGATCAGGCATACCAATAAGAAGACGGTCAAAACCGCCGAAAAGGAAAGACGTACCAGATTCTTAATCTATGCTGCTTCTTTAGTCAGGTGCCTATTTAGAAAGCGCTTCCCGCTGAAAACCTATTAGACTATCTATACCCTCTGATGCCAAATCTAGCATCTCTTCAAGCTGTCCTCTATCAAAAGTGCGGCCTTCAGCAGTGCCTTGAACTTCTACGAATCTACCACCTTCTAACATAACTATATTCAAGTCAGCATCAGCTAAAGAGTCCTCGGAGTAGTCTAAATCTAGTAAAGCCACATTATTGTAAAGCCCTACTGAAACCGCCGCCATTAGCTCTTTCATTGGGTTTTCCTCTATGAGACTGCTAAATTTTAGATAGCTCAGGGCATCCACAATAGCAACACAAGCCCCAGTTATAGCCGCTGTTCTAGTGCCGCCATCTGCCTGAATGACGTCGCAATCTACCCGAATGGTGCGCTCCCCAAGTTTTTCGAGATCAACTGCGGCACGAAGCGAACGTCCAATAAGTCTCTGAATTTCAACAGTTCTACCACCTTGCTTCCCTGTGCTCGCCTCTCGATTCATTCGCTGATCAGTGGATCTCGGCAACATTCCATACTCTGCCGTTATCCACCCTTTACCATTTCCCTTTAAAAACCTAGGAACCGAGTTCTCTACCGAAGCGGTACAAATAATTCTAGTGTCTCCAAAAGACACGAGTACTGAGCCCTCCGCCGAAGGTATAAAATTTCTCTCTATTTCAACCTCACGTAATTGATTTTCCCTTCTGCCACTATTACGAATCATAGGAAATCCGTTCCAGAAAATTTGTAATTTATTAAAGCACGCTGTGAGGTATATCTCCAAGCTGCTAAACTATCTCTAAGAACATTATTTTGGGCAGAAACTAATTGCATTCACCAAAGAGCATGACCGGCTTCGCTAATTTATCGCGAAATACTGACCTAGGAGAAATTACCGTTGAAGCGCGATCGGTCAATTCTCGCTATCTAGACATTAATCTGAAGATCCCTTCAAACCTGCGAGATTTAGAGCCTAGATTGCGAGAAATCATAGGCAAGAGAATGAGCCGAGGTAAAATAGATTATGTCGTTAATTTAAAAATGGATCGGCATTTGGAAAATAAAATCTGGGTGGATGAAAAACGACTCGAACAGATTATTGATGCATGCAATTTAATTTCTAACAAGGTTACTTGTAGCAAATATGAAGTTACGCAGTTTCTTACATTCCCAGGTGTTTTATGCGAAAAACCACTTAACATTCCTAGCAAACTTGAAACTAGCATAGTTGAGACTTTTAAGGATTGTACTGAAAAACTTATCGAAAATAGAAGAATTGAAGGAGAAAAACTAGCTGTTTTAATCTATGAGAGATTGGAAAATGTGGGTGCAATTTGTAAAAAAGTTAATAACTTAATAAAAATATCCCAAAAAAATCAGCAGGAAAAGGTTTTGTCTAAAATCAATGTTTTAGATATTAAATCGGATCCTAATCGTGTAGAACAAGAATTAGTTTTACTTTTACTCAAGTCTGATATTGACGAAGAAATTGATCGTTTAGTAAGTCATTCGATTGAAATCAAACGTATACTATCTCTTAACGAGCCCTGTGGACGAAAATTAGATTTTTTAATGCAGGAGCTCAACCGAGAAACAAATACCATCGCTTCAAAATCTATAAGCAAAGACATTTCTTTTCAAACAGTAGAATTGAAGGTATTAATCGAGCAAATGCGAGAACAAGTACAGAATATCGAGTAGTATCATCATATTATGGCAAACGCACGAGGATCACTTTTTATAATTTCAGCACCCAGCGGAGCGGGAAAGACTTCTCTGGTGAAAGCATTAGTAGAAAAAGACGGCAATCTCCATGCATCAGTTTCTCACACCACTAGATCTCCGAGACCTGGAGAAAAAGAAGGCAGCAACTATTATTTTGTCAAAAAATCCTTTTTTGACAAAATGGTTAGTCAAGGAGAATTTCTTGAGTCGGCGCAAGTTTTTGATCATTTTTATGGAACATCAAAATTATGGGTACAAAGCCAACTAGAAGCCGGCACTGATGTCGTATTAGAGATCGACTGGCAGGGAGCCAAACAAATTAAGGAATGCATGCCTTTAGCTTGCGCAATTTTTATCTTGCCTCCTTCTAAAAACGCACTTCAGGAAAGGTTGATGAGTAGAGGGCAAGATAATCCTGAAGTAATCGAACGAAGAATGGATCAGGCTGTAAACGAAATGTCTCACTTTGAGTCATCAGATTATTTAGTTTTAAACAGAAATTTTGAAGATGCGCTTAATGAACTCGAGGTTATAGTCAAGGCACAACGACTGAGGACTGTAAATCGAGCAAGAAGCTTAGGGAATATACTTTTGGACATGCTCAAATTCGGCAATTAGAAATGTGTCTTGGGTCTTCCATGACTAATGAGTTACAATCTGCGCCCTTTTTGAAAAAACAACATGAGTGAGATCAAAAGCACGTCAAAATAATTTGTTTGAACACGAAATTTCACTAATGAGACGACACTATTGAGAGGAAGATATGGCTAGAGTAACGGTTGAAGACTGCTTGGAAAATGTTGCTAATAGATTCGAGTTGGTAATGGTAGCTAGCAAGAGAGCGCGCCAAATAGCAACTGGTGGAAAAGAGTCACTTGTAGAAGAAGAGTCAGACAAGCCAACTGTTATAGCACTTCGTGAAATTTCCGAGGGGCTAATTACAGCGGATATTCTTGCTCGCGAAAGTCAGCGTGAGGCTGAAGAAGAACTTGCTGAGGTTATGGATATTGATGAAACTAAAGCAGATATACCTGACTAACTTAAAAAAATAAAATTTAGGGTTAAAGATGCTAACTATTGATACCCTAGACACAAAACTACGAAATTATCTCTCTCCAGATCAAGCAAATTTGGTCAGACGTGCCTTTTATTATGCTGAACAAGCTCACTACGGTCAGTATCGTAGAAGTGGCGAACCTTATGTAAGTCACCCCTTAGCAGTAACAAATATATTGGCAGAAATGCGCATGGATCATCAAAGCCTCGTCGCTGCCATGCTTCATGATGTGATCGAAGATACTCGAATAGATAAAAAGACCATAGAGAATCAATTTGGCGAGATTGTCGCCGAACTCGTCGACGGGGTTAGTAAACTAACACAAATAGAATTTTCATCATTCGAAGAGAAACAAGCTGAAAATTTTCGCAAGATGGCTTTGGCTATGGCAAGAGATATCAGAGTTGTATTAGTTAAGCTAGCTGATCGCCTCCATAATATGCGGACTTTGGGGGTCTTGCCGCCTAAAAAAGCAAAGCATGTCGCAAAAGAAACTCTAGAAATTTATGCACCAATAGCAATGCGTCTAGGAATGAATTCTGTGCGCGTAGAGTTTGAAGATCTAGGGTTCTCAGCCCTTTATCCAATGCGGGCGAGACGCATTGAAGCGGCTTTGAGAACTGCTCGCGGGAATAGAAAAGCTTTGGTTGAAGAAGTTAGAGATCAGTTAGAAAGACTTTTGATCCACGAAGGTCATAAGGCAGAAATCACTGGTAGAGAGAAGCATCTATACAGCATTTATCAAAAAATGCGTTTGAAGCGAAAAGCCTTTTCCGAAATCATGGATATATATGCCTTTAGAATCGTAGTTGACTCAGTGGACACATGCTATCGAGTATTGGGTTGTATACATGGTCTCTACAAACCATTGCCTGGGAGTTTTAAAGATTACATTGCTGTGCCAAAAATTAATGGTTATCAGTCACTGCACACTGTACTGAACGGAATTCATGGGGTGCCAATCGAAATCCAGATTCGAACTAAAGAAATGGAATCAATGGCAAATAACGGGATAGCGGGGCATTGGCTATATAAAAGCGACTCTAGCCCTCCGACCAATAGTGAAGCTCGTGCAAGAGAGTGGATCCAGGGACTTTTAGATATGCAGCAAACATCTGGAGATTCTCTAGAATTTATTGAAAATGTTAAAATAGATCTGTTCCCTGACGAAATATACGTTTTTACACCACAGGGTAGAATTCTTGAACTTCCTCGAAACGCAACAGCAGTAGACTTCGCATATGCAGTGCATACAGATGTCGGAAATAAATGCGTGGCATGTCGAATTAATCGTCGACTAGCGCCTTTATCTGAGCCACTAAAAAGCGGCGAAACCGTAGAGATTTTGCTTGGATCTAGCGCTCAGCCAAATCCCGCTTGGCTAAACTACGTAGTTACGGCAAAGGCCAGGATTAATATTCATAATTTTCTAAAGAATCAAACTAGAGATGACTCGATCCAGCTTGGAAGGCGTTTACTAGAAAAGTCCTTACTTGGGGTTGCAAGCAGTCTTGAAGGGTTAAAAGAGGGTTTGCTTGCTGCTTATCTTGCTAGGCATGATTATTCCTCCCTTGACAGTTTGCTTGCTGACATAGGACGGGCAAATAAACTTCCTGGCCTAACCGCTCAGCAGCTTACAGGCAAGATTGCAGATTCACCAGCTGCAGAGGAAGGTCCGAAGGCACCTCCTCTAGCAATACGCGGCACGGAAGGCTTCGTGGTTAACTTCGCAAAGTGCTGTCACCCAATTCCGGGTGATCCAATTTCTGGCTATCTTAGCGCCGAGAAGGGCGTTGTAGTGCATAGGGAATCTTGTAAAAATCTTACTGATCTAAGAAATCATATGGATAGACTAGTAGCTCTGCGCTGGCATGATGAAGTCAAGGGAGATTATGCAAGCGAGCTGCGTATAGAATCAGAAAATAAACGCGGGCAAATTGCTGTTATCGCGGCTCAGCTCAATAGTATTGGTATAAACATAGAAAAAATTTCTAGCTCTAGTAAAGATTATCAATTTACTCACCTTGACTTGGAGTTGCACGTAAAAAGCAGAGTCCATTTAGCGCAAATAATGCGCAGACTCAGAACAATAAATTCGGTACACAAGGTAGCCAGAGTCAAAAATTAAGATTAGCAAATAGGATAAAATGCCATGACCAATAGAGCAGTAATTTCTACTACAGATGCGCCACATGCCGTAGGCCCTTATTCGCAGGCTATTAAGGTGGGGAATCTTGTTTGGATTTCTGGTCAAATTGCCTTACACCCCAAGTCAAATGAGATGCTTGA
>CAJXCR010000121.1 GCA_913051825.1 uncultured Halieaceae bacterium | reverse complement strand
ATAGCTGAAAAATGGGGGGGCGCAGTTGGCAAACTTCCGAAAACGCTGAGACGTGATGTGGATGAACTTTGGATACATGATGGCGACGAGCTGATGGGTGGTGGAAACCGTTCCATTCTCATTCATGTCGGTCACGGGGACGTGAACTACTCTAGAGGATGGGCAGAAGAGGAGTTGCTTCACGAAGCCGTTCATACCTCTTTAGACAGCTACTATAAAGATTCTGCTGACTGGCTTGCGGCACAAGAAAGTGACGGCAACTATATCTCTGATTACGCGAGAGACTATCCGACTAGAGAAGACCTTGCAGAAAGTTTCGGACCCTATATGGCAATAAGAATCCTCACAAATAGATTAAAGGCTTCGGATAAAGAAAAAATATTGTCAGCAATGCCTGCACGCATTGATTTCCTTGACTCGCTCTCACTGGACTGGTCTCCGTGGTCTGAATTGCTATCTTCGGTGGAGGAAAAAATAATTTTTCCTGCCACTACATGTAAAGCGTCTACCCCCGCATCAAGCATCCAACTCCAATCTCGAGAATCTGGTTTAACGAATACAAAAAATGACGCCAATATCAGTATCGCCTGTCCGATTAACTACGGTACCAGTACAAACCAGACGTTGAGCTTTACACTTAAGGCGTCGAACTCTGATTCAAGTTCACATGTCTTAAGTTGTAAGCTCCATGAGTATATCGGTGAAGCTTTAAGTAGCTCATTGAGCAGTCAAACGACACTAAGTGCTGATGGAACAGGAACAATAAATTGGAATAACTGGCAGCCTACTAACAACCTAACCAGCTACACCATCACCTGTGAACTACCACCCCACACAGCGATTATTTCTATAGAGACTCGAGCGGCTTATTAGAAGACTGGTTGATAGGGTTCTTATCTTTAGCTATAGCTTGAGTTATGAAAATCCTCAATATGTTACTTATCTCTTTCTTCTCCCATTTATCCAATGCATGCACATATGACTGCCGAGGTGTGAATTTCTGCTACAGTTGCTCTTCAAGTTCTTGCCAACGAGAATAGCTCTGCTCTAGAGTGGATCTCGCTTCATCTAATTCTGTCAAAATTGGATTAGTTAAATCCCTACTCTTTTTATAAAAATTCGGCTCCAAAACTTCAGCCTCTAACTCCTCTATTCTTCTCTCAATATTATCAATTTTTCCCAATAATTTACGAAGTTCTGATGATGGTTTAAGCTCCGTTTTATTTTGCTTATGTCTTCGATTATTGGACGGAATCTGATTTTTTAATTCGTCTTTTTTGGAAATCGCTGATTTACGATGACTTCGTTTTTTCCAATCACTATAGCCACCTGCCTCTTCAGATACCTTTCCATGATCATCAATTATTAATAGATGCGTAACAATGCTATCTATAAAGTCTCGATCATGACTGACCAAAATTACCGTGCCTTTAAACTCTGCTATCTGATGCTCCAAAAGTTCCAATGTCTCAATATCTAAATCATTGGTTGGTTCATCCAATACTAGTAGATTTACTGACTTGCTAAACAGCTTTGCTAAAATTAAACGATTTTGCTCTCCACCAGATAGTGCTTTTACAGGAGTCCGTGTTCTTTCAGGAGTGAACATGAAAGAACCTAAATAGGAGATAACATGCTGCTGCTTTCCATTTAAATCTATGAATTGACGCCCATCACATAGATTATCGATTATATTCTTTTCGAGATTGAGCTCCGCTCGTAACTGATCAAAATAAGCAATTTTTAGTTTACTACCAAGGCGTACCGTGCCAGCTTGAGGTGTAAGTTCGCCTAACATAAGCCTAACCAAGGTGGTCTTACCTGCACCATTAGCCCCTAAAATGCCAACCCGATCGCCTCTTTGAAGAATCGTTGAAACGTTATCTAAAATAAGTTTTCCACTAAACTCATAGGATACATTGGAAAGTTCTGCTACGATTTTTCCTGACCGGGTCTCATCATGGATCTCGAATTTACCCACACCCAGTTTTTCTCTTCGACTGACAGATTGTTTCCTTAATTCCTTCAACCTTCTTACACGACCCTCATTTCGTGTTCTTCGCGCCTTTATGCCTTCCCGTATCCATTGTTCCTCTTTTGCTAATTTTTTGTCAAAAATAGCATTTTCTTTCATCTCATTTGAATCTAGTTGGTTCTTTGTCTTTATGAAATCATTTACGCTAGCTTGCAAAAGGGTAAGGGATCCTCGATCAAGTTCTGCAGTAGCAGACACAACATTTGTCAGAAATCTGCGATCATGACTCACTACAATTATGGCCATATCGAGTCGACAAATCTGATTTTCGAGCCATTCAATCGTATGTAAATCGAGATGGTTTGTAGGCTCATCAAGTAGAAGAATGTCGGGCTGAACAACTAGTGCACGAGCTAATGAGACCCTGCGACGCCAACCTCCGGACAAATCAGCTAAACGATGCTCAGGCGATAATTTTAATTGACTGATAACAGTGTCAACTCGCTGCTTTACGTTCCATCCATTTAAACTTTCCAGACGTTGCTGTACCTCAGAGAGTCTATCAAAATCAATGTCGCCACAATGTGATGTAAGTCGATAATATTCATTAAGGAGAGAACCTACTTCATGGAGTCCTGATGAAATATGCTCATAGACTAATTCATCATTTGAAAAAGGTAATTCCTGTTCAAGTCTGACAATTTTCGTGTCAGGCTTTACCCAGCGAACTCCAGAATCTGCGTTTAATTCCCCCGAAAGCAGTTTCAGTAACGTTGTTTTTCCAGAGCCATTTCTGCCAATAAGTGCAAGCTTATCACCTCGATTTAATATCAATTTGACATCGTCAAATAAGATGTGGGTACCAAATTGAAGATTTATTGCATCTAGGGTGAGTAAAGGCATTTTTCAGTCGGCATTTCAAAAAGTCTACATTGTAACCCAAGACCCATATTCTACTTTGCTAAATTAGTGATGCCAGAATTAGCAAAAGGTACATAAAGATTAATTAATGCGTACTTAACCAACCTTATCTTCTCTCATATTAATCAGTCTTTTACTATCTTATCCCCCCTAACTTAATAGGGAGTTGGACTTAAGGTGATCAGTCAGATTTTATTCAGAAACTATCCTTTTTCCTGTGCTCTACCATCTCAGACAGTAATTGCTTCTATACAGCCATCTCCTGGTTTCTGTAGTTTCTGTCTTTAGCTAATCTTTAAGAATGTATGGCCTATTTAACACCTTACTTTTCTCGTTAAATACCATTTAGGCCTTTCTCTTCTTTTCCATTTACAAAAATGTGCTTTCTCCCCCATGTAAAAATTCTGATATGCAATTACGGAGTCATCGCATTTATATTCATCAGGCATGCATTGCGGTGGCTGTGCAAACGGTTTGTTTTTTGGAATATTGCTAGGCGATTTTTTCAAAACATTTCTTAATAGTAAATCCGTCGAATGTTTTTTTTTGTATCGATATGAATATTCGTCTGCCAAAGCTACAAATAGTTGGTAGAGCCAATTATATTGTGCTTCATTTTCCCTTGTCCAAACTGTGCTTGGGTGGTTTAAATGCGCTCTTTTATACAAAAACAACCTGTCTGCTCGTTCATCGCCATCGCACTCTCTATGAGCTGTTGATAGCATTTGTGCATACTCTAAAGTCATTTTTACACAATGTTTGTCGTTATGTTCGATAGCTGCAATCTTAGGATCTTTATTTAAGTAAAAAATATTCATTACCACTCCATAGCTGCCTGCGTTTTAACAAAAAAAATCACCAAGGAATTTTCTTACCCTCCCAATCTAGATAATCTAGTTTTCCGTCATGCGCTATTGATTTCATAATCGTTAAAAGCCGAGAAGCGGCGTAGTCAGGTGTAAAAATCTGTTCTTTAGGAATGCTCCTTTGAAAAGGTTTCGACAGCTTCGTATCTACAGTTCCTGGATGAAGCGATAAAATTTTTACCATTCGATTACGCCTAGAATACTCAATTGCTGCGGTCTTTAATAACATGCTCAATGCAGCTTTTGAGGCGCGATAGCTGTACCATCCTCCTAACTTGTTGTCAGTTATGCTACCCACTCTAGCGCTTAGTACAGCCACTACAGACGGAGAGGTATTGCTTAAATGATTGATTAACTCGGATAGCCAGAGTATAGGTACTATTGCGTTTATCCGAAATATCTCTTCTAAAGAATTTGAAGAGATGTGTTCTAATCTTCTCTCTGGAGATATTTTATTGGAGTGAAGAATGCCATTACATATGACAATGTAGCATGGAGAGGATCCGGCGATAAAAATATCCTCCAATACTTTTTTAATGCTATCTTCTTTATTGTCGCAAATATGTGTTCTGAAGATCGAACTGTTCAATAGTGCTGTGTTAGTTATAGGTTTCCTTGAAACCAAGTGAATATTGTCGAACTCTTCGGTTTCTTTTAGAGCACTAGCAACACTCTGTCCTATATCACTATTAGCACCTATTACTAGTGCCTCCTGTCTATTCATTAAATCTTAGCTCAATTTATATATGGCTTTTTCAAAGTAGAGTTTTCTATACATTGCTTCAGTGTAGGAATTTTTTCGATCTTGCTTGAATGTATTCAAGTTAACAAAAAGGTTCCTTTCATAATCCCCCAATGACCTGGATAACTGCAAAAGAAAATATACTTTTCACTTGTCTTCATGTTTTCGGTGGAGAAGCTAACAGCAGTAGATTCACCTCCGCCGATCATTCTCGTAAAGGCTAATACTCTCGAATCTCCTTCCAAAATAAAATTATTTGACACCCCAGCATCAATTCCGTCAGAGACCACCCCCCGAAAATCAGCTTCTCTAGTCAATACCCAATTGTGACCCATGCCTGATGCGGGTAGTTTGCCGGTATGCATTAACGTGACAGTAATGACGGCACAAGATTGAGTGGCAACAATTTCAGTGCTGCTGAATTGCATTGCGTCACCGGCGGATATCACCAAACTACAATCAAGCTCAGTAATTTCGGTAAATCCTTTTGCTGAAAAAGTCATCCACCACAAAAAGAAACTTCCTAGAATTAGTGTTTTGTTAGCGGCAATATTAAGATGAGCGCACCGCCACAGGAACTTTATCCAAGTTGTGACACAATCTTCTTTGTCACTTTGATTGATGTAGTGACTAAATTTCACTATCAAATTCCATTTCAGACAATTTCTTTTTTCCTGCAGAGTATTTCCCATACCTATTTTCTCTATATCTATTCACTAACTCATCGGTGACAAAGAAGATAATAAATAATGCCGCTACAATTTTGTAACATAAACGACTTAATCTTGGTTCAGTTAGATCACAGGGTGCTTGTGCAGATTTATGTGCAGATCTGAATGACCAAAATAAATTCGGAAATGATTCCATTTTATTATCTCTCCTTAATGATTTTTTAAAATAGGAGTTTTTAAAAAAAGCCCCACTAGACCTTTCCGCTCGGCCATGACGTGGGGTAGGGGAATTCAATAGCCCAAAATTTAACATAAGCTTTCTCTTTCTGATAAAAACACCTTGATCATCTTGTGCTAGGCTAGCTGAACCACAACATTCAGCATCAC
>CAJXCR010000120.1 GCA_913051825.1 uncultured Halieaceae bacterium | reverse complement strand
AATCTCGGAATAGAGGAACCAGGCCAGCAATAAAAAGTCCGAATGCAGCACCAATTAACAACTGAACTAGTAAAACAGGAATTATTAGAAACCATCTTAAGGACGGTTCATAACCCTGCCAAATTATAAATACAAAAAGCAATAGAAAAACTGGCGCTTGCTTCATAAAGGCCTGCAAAATCTCCACAAAGGGTAATGCAAGCGCCGGAACACTAGTCTGATTTAGCAAAGATTGACCAACTATAATAGAGGAGCTAGCTGCGGTGACTGTTCGCAAAAACCACATCCAGGGAATGATTCCAGACAGGAGAAGCGGTGCAAAACTAGGCTCTCCGCGAAGCATCAGAACAGCAAAGACCAAATAATAAACGACCATATAAAGTAGAGGCTCCAAGAACCACCAAAAATATCCAAGTCGCGTACGCTGAATCTCTGATCGCATACCAAAAACCGCTTTCACCCATACCAACTCCAAAAAAGCAACTAATGAATTCTGTGCCAGCGACCTCATGCGAGCAGAGGAATCAATAAACTTTTTAGTCTGCTTCTCTAAACTTCCTCGGCCTCTTTCATCAGATGCGTCTAGCTCTAAAACTGACTGTTTTAAGGCTCGCTCTGCTTCCAACGCTTGAGCGTGCGCAACTTGCAAATGAGGACATAGGTTCTTTAATTCTGACCAAACGGCAAGGGCCTCGGACCATAGTCCATTTTTCATTAATAGCTCACCGTGGAGAATCAACATTCCCTCTGGCGAAGCGACTTGACGCTCACCTTCTTGAAAGTATGTAGAAGCCAATGTTATGTCACCACTGAGTTCTGCCAAGTTGGCTGATTGAATCCAGACTGCCGGCTGATTCGAATGTTCATGACGGGCACGTTTAAGTAGAGCTTCAGCATCTTCATGATCACCTCTGAGCAGACAAAGCCTAGCCTCTAGCGTGAGAGTTTCTGGATTTTCGGGGAATTGTTCTTGAACTTCCTTGATAAAGAGAGCGGCACTTGCGAGCTGTCCAAGTTCAATTAGCGCTTCTAATATTCTGATCGAAAAAACTGCTCTTTCTGGAAAGGCTGCCCTTCCAATCTTCCATCTCTCCAGTGACTTACTCCAATCTCTCTCTCTATGAGCCTCACGGCCCCATTCAATGGCTGCATCTATATCTGCTATTAAGTCTGCCGACTCAGATGTCATAAAGAAGCACTCTTAGGGACCTAGCTTTTAAATTATTTTCGACTAACGAGAGCTGAAACGCAAAATTTAATAAACTCGAATCTCTGAAAATACATACTTATCTCGCACTTTAAGAAAGGAGCCATTATCACTCGCTGAAAATTTTATCTTTTGTATCCGGTCAGCGATGTTAACATGTAGTTTGGATTGATTCAGAAACAAAAAGTTAAAATGAATAAGGTATCAGAGAAAAACTCAAATAAAATAAAGTATATGAGGTTGGAAAAATGATTGGATATGTAACGCTGGGAACAGGAGACTTAGAGAAAGCCAAGTCCTATTATTCGGCTTTACTTGGGGAGATCGGTGCATCCCAATTAATCGCTAATGATCGACTTGCAATGTATGGAACAAGCATGAACTCTCCAATGTTAGCGGTGTGTATACCCTATGATGAAGGAGATGCTCATCCAGGGAATGGCACCATGGTCGCAATAGACCCCGGTTCTAAAGAAATGGTCGATAAGCTATATAGTAAAGCTATTGAACTTGGAGGAACCTGTGAAGGCGAGCCAGGTGAAAGAGTGCCTGACGTGTTTTATGGTGCCTATGTAAGAGATCCGGATGGAAATAAGCTAGCGTTTTATCAATTTGGCTCGTCGTTAACTAGTTAAATTAAGACCATGAAATTAATCGAAGGCATGTCCATATTAGTCACCGGTGGAGGAAGCGGCATAGGTCAATCCTGTGCTGAATATTTTGTAAATCATGGTGCAAAAGTAACCATCTGTGGTCGACGCAAAGAAAAAATATTTGCTGTCTCTGAAAAACTAGGCTCTGCATGTAAGGCAGTGGTAGCTGATATTACTGACTCTTCGGATCGTGAAAATCTATTAAAGACCTGTATTGCCCACGGCGGAAAATTAAATGCATTGATCAACAATGCAGCGAACATGTACCGATCTTCAATAGAAGAATATTCTGAAGAGGTCCTTAAGGACGCATTTAATACAAATGTAATTTCTAGCATGATGCTTTCATCAATTGCTGTGCCACATCTGGAAAAGACCGATGGAGCTATAGTATTTATTGGATCCACACATACTCGCCGAGCTTTCCCCGGAGCCAGCCCCTACGCCACGACAAAGGCTGCATTAGAAGGCCTAACAAAAGTAATGGCCGCAGAACTTGGTCCAAAGAATGTTAGAGTTAACTGTGTTTTACCTGGCGCTGTAATTACAGAACTTAATCTTCGAGCTGGCGTAATAAACGAATCAGAAATAGAGGAACGTTACTCATCTGTAGCAAAGTTGCATGCCTTAGGGAGGGTGGGTACAGGCACCGAAGTCGCTGAATCAATCTCTCACTTCATAACCTCAGAGTGGGTAACTGGTGTCGCTATGGAAGTTGATGGCGGTATAGGTTTGGGAGTTTCGAACTTCTAATCACGTCTACACGGTTATTACTTGTGGAGAAAGTTTATAATGAAGAAATCCCATCCCCTAATCAGTTCAGAAAATAAACTCAAGCTCGCCATTTTTGGTTTGAATGTTAGTAGCGGCTGCTCAATGACAGATATGCCTGAAACACTTCAAGTCACCTGGGAAGAATCCAAAGAAATAGCTCTGATGGCCGAACGGATTGGAATAGAAGCAGTCATTCCCGTAGCACGATGGAAAGGCATGGGTGGAAAAATCAATTTTAACCATCGGAATTTCGAACCTCTAACATGGGCCGCAGGTTTGGCGGCAGCAACCTCAACCATTGGAATTTTTGCAACAGTTCATGTGCCTACAGTTCATCCAGTGCGTATCGCAAAGGAGGTTGCAACTATAGATCTCATTTCCAAGGGACGATTTGGATTAAATATTGTGGCGGGATGGAACACACGCGAATTAGCTATGTTTGGCTTAAATCAACGGGATCACTCTGACAGGTATGACTGTGCTGACGAGTGGATCTCTTTATGCAAGGAAATCTGGACTCAGTCAGACGAGTTTGATTTTGATGGAAAATATTTTCAAGCTGCCGCAGTTTACTCTGAACCCAAACCTTACCAAACTCCTTTTCCATTGCTAATGAGCGCAGGAAATAGTTCGCGGGGACAAAGGTACGCCGCCGAGCATACAGACATTAATTTTGTCGTCGCTCCAGATAGCTATGCCGCTGGGAGTATTGCAAAAGAGGTAAAGCTCTTGGCCAAGTCAGATTTTAATAAGGATATCAGTGTATATGGACAGGCTTATATAGTTTGCAGAGATACAGAAACTGAGGCAAAGGAGTATCTCGATTATTATGTGAACGAGCGAGGCGACCAGGCTGGTGTGGAAAATCTACTCGACATACTAATACCAAATTCAAAAAGTGCATTAGACACCGGATGGCGAGCAATGGCTGACAACATGATAGCTGGATATGGCGCCATACCTTTGGTGGGCACTCCCGAACAAGTTGTCGAGGGCATGCGAGCTTTCGCTGATAATGGGATTGATGGCATTACACTTTCATGGGTAGATTACAAAGCGGGACTATCTCAATTTGAAAAGGACATACTTCCGCTAATGAGAGACGCTGGCCTGCGCCAATAGAGACATTAAATTATCGCTTGATATTAAGATACTTATCCAATGTTGAATGAAAATGTCTGATCCGGAGTTCCTGATAGCTGGCGGAAATGACTTTTCTGGATTGTGACGCTTTAAGACCACGCTGCACCTCAGGTAAATTGGTGGCATCCTGATCAAAAATAGCGGATAAAAGACCAAATTCCGGGGCTTCAGAAAAAGGCTGATCTGCATCTAGATGAATCGTTTTTGCATCTGGCGGGCGCTCCTGACCAGATGCAAAACTGTCGAGAAAATAAATATCCATGAAACAGCTGTTAACGTCCATGCCATTTGGTCTATGCCGATAGGTGATTTGGCTATGGAAGCCACCCCAGGGCGAAAAATTTGGAAACAATAGATAAAGTATCGAATCCATCATTTCTGAATTTGTCGCAGATGCCAGTACATCGCTATTTAGACAGTCTCTAAACTGCTGCTTGCGAACAGCACCGATAGCCTCTCTAGAACCCAACTTATCTTTTTTAATACCCATCAGCTCTGCAGCCTGATCAAAACCATCATCACCCAACATGTCATTGACAGTCTCAACCAAACTATACCTATCTGCTTGTCCTGGATTTGCTACTCCCTGCGGTGTGATAGTCCTACTGACATGATCTCCCCACACATCGTATTGAGAGTTATCGCCGCCTGTAAAAGAAAGAATTTGCGGGTGAGTTTGGACCGCGTGATACGACTCGATGAAGGCCTCCATAGCAGCCTTCCAGTTACATCTAATCTCCTTTTCTATATGGAGCGAAACATACCGCTCCTCAGGTCTCCAACGCTGAAAATGATCGGGCAAAATTGATGCATAACTTTCGAAACTTGGCGCTTCCGGATCCATGTTTATAAAAATCCAGCCTCCCCAAGAGGCGACCTGGACCTCGGGTAAACTTAAATCTTCTAAATTCTCGTGTTCGAACTCCCACTGGCAAAACGCCTCCTTAAAAGTACCATCTAGATTCCATGCAAAACCATGATAAGGGCATCGTAATTCTCTGGATCGACCCTTACCTGATTTTATCGCCCGTCCTCTGTGCAAGCACGAGTTGTGATAAGCCTTAATGGTATGATCGTCTGTACAAACCAGCAGTATCGAATATCGAGTAATATCATAAACTAAGTAATCACCTGGCTTGGCTAGTGCTGTCTCTCTGCAAACCATCTGCCATACTTTCGGCCACAAGAGCTCTACTTCTCGGTCGAAGAAACTTTGTTCTGTCCACCGGCCAACATCCAAGGCAATATTTTCAACAGTTGGTTGAGTGTCTTCCCTCAAGCAATCGGGAACAGGCACCAACTCGTCATTAAGTAGATCTTGAAAACTCGGATAATCTGGTTGTGTAGCTTTCACACCTAACCTCTTTTACAGGTATATCAATCCGCTCTCAAATCGCAGCAAAGGTAATATGTAATTCCTGAAGCCCTCTTAACAACATGTTTGGATGATGCAAGAGTGTATTTTTACCTTCCGCTAGCGCCCAATTATCTGTGCGCTTCAATAGAGCTGAAAGCGCGATTTCTAGCTCAGTCCTGGCTAACTGCGCGCCTAAACAAAAATGGATTCCTTGACCAAAAGCAAGATGATCCTTGGCATTTGATCTAAGCACGTCCATTTTTTCAGGATTAGAAAAAACGCATTCATCTCGATTAGCCGCCTCGTATCTTACCATCACCATCGAATCTTTAGGTATTTCAACGTCTCCGATTTCAGTGTCACATGTTACGCGACGCCACATGCCCGTAGTCGGACTCTCTAACCTCAGAATCTCTTCCACTGCTGAGGGCACCTTCTCGGGCGACTCCCTCAGGCGCTGCTGCTGCTGAGGATTTTGTATCAGCAGTACCACTCCCCCCGAAATCGCGTTAGTCGAAGTCTCGTTACCCGCTACAAGAATCTGCTGCAACATTCCCAATGCTTCAGGTTTTGTGAGCAAACGACCTTCATCAATTTTCGCATTAGC
>CAJXCR010000119.1 GCA_913051825.1 uncultured Halieaceae bacterium | reverse complement strand
TTGGAGTCGTCTCAATCTATTGAAGTGCAAAGAGAACTTGAACTTCAAGACAAAACATCCTTTAAGCAATATCTAGATAATTACTATGCACAATATAGTGATCTATGATGATGGGGCATTTATAAAATTAATTTCCTGGCTCACTTCCATTTGGCTTGGCCCGATCCTCTTCTTGTTTCAGGAGCGCTAGAGGGAGATTTTCTAAAAGGCAGAATACCTAACGACCTTCCACGAAACCTAGCAATAGGAGTTCAACTACATCGACACATAGACGCGTTCACGGATAGCCACGAACTAATTTTTCAATTGAAATCAGAATTCAAAGGCCCCTTACGAAGATATGCCGGCATCCTAATAGATCTTTGCTTCGATCATTATTTATCGAAAAATTGGGGGAAATTTCATTCATTACCCATTACTGTTTTTAGTCAAGAAATTATAGCCCAGCTCGAACAAAATCAGTCTTTACTCAGCAGTAGAGCACACGAAATGTATATTTTTCTTAAGCGATACAAAATTCTTGAGAGTTATATCGAATGGGATAACGTTTTGAATAGTGCTTACAGAACTGGAAAAAGGTTCAAACTTGGGAATCCATTCATTGATATTGAAAGAACTCTCTCTCCTCTTGATTCAAGAATTGAAGAGGCCTTCATGATTTTCTATCCAAAATTAATTCGGCAAAGCAGTCATTTTTTACTACAACAGAAATATACTAAGTCACACTAAAAAGTGATACGATTTTTTTTAAGCAGCCTTGTTTTAACTTTAGGAAAGTCACCTTGATATTACAGATCACTAACCAAAGAACTATATTTTCGGGTTTGGCGATAATATCGTTTTCGGCAATAGGCTTTGCGCTTTATCTGGAAAAAGAAATGGGCTTGCTGCCATGTCCTCTTTGTATGACACAACGTGGCTTAATTTTCCTCATCGGTTTCATCGCTTTTTTCGCTTCACTTCACAATCCTCAAGGATGGGTCATGAAATCTTATTGGACGATATGTGCAATCCTTTCCTTATTGGGAGCATCAGTAGCCGCTCGACATATTTGGTTGCAAAATCTACCAGAAGATCTAGTTCCTGCGTGCGGACCTTCTCTCGAATATATGTTGGAAACCTTGCCTTTTTCCGAAACCCTTCAAATTATTCTCATGGGAGATGGAAACTGTGCCGAAATCGTATGGACTTTTGCAGGTTTTACAATCCCAGAGCAAACTCTAGGATTATTCTTATTGCTTGGATTAATCTGTATATGGCAACTCTTGAGAAAAATCAAATCTCAATAAGATTGGCAAAAATAACTAAAATAGTTCTATAACCTTCTGTCCAGAATCCACTTTTTACTGCTGTCATTCATCTATAATTGCTTAGAGTCAGTGCGATTCCTCACTTAAGCGATCAAGGCTTAGCTATAGAAATAAGCTCGACTTCAAAGATTAGCGTTGCATTTGGCCCTATTACACCTCCTGCACCTCCAGGCCCATAAGCCAAATCTGAAGGGATGAATAATTTCCACTTCGCGCCTGTTGACATAAGCTGTAACGCTTCTGTCCAGCCCGCAATAACCTGAGTGACGCCAAAGTTAACAGTTTGGTTCCGAGCGTAGGAGGAGTCAAATTCTGTTCCATCCAATAAGGTTCCCCGGTAGTGAACCTCTACTGTATCTTCAGAACTTGGTGAATCTCCATCTCCTGCCTCTATTACCTCATATTGTAATCCCGTACTCGTAACGATAACGCCTTCTTTTTCTGAATTAATTTTTAGAAATTCAGCGCCCTCTTTTTCATTTTTTTCTGCAACCACCACTTTTCCCTCCTCTTGCTTAGCACGCATTTTTTCTTGAAAAGACACCATTTCTGCGCGAATTTCTTCTTCTGTTATTTGTGGATTTTTATCAGTTACAGCATCCCTAATTCCAGCTGCATACGCTTCAGCATCAACAATCATACCTCTCTTAACTAGATCTTTACCTGTCAAATAAGCTAGGCCGTAGCTAAGCCTTTGCTCGGAGTTTTCTAAATTAAGTTTTGTATCTGAATCAGCACAAGCTTGTAGACTTATCACTATAAGCATTAACAAAATATGTGAAGCTTTTTTCATTTTCTTATCTCACGATTTATTTTTTTTCAAGGTGCCTTTACAGAACAGCACAGCTATCTTGTAGTCCTCGCAAAGAAAATACCGAGGCACAACAATCAGGTACAGGTAGATATGGGATAGTACTATCCACCAGCACTTTTCGCTACCCCATAGCAATTGCTAGTATCTTTTTAACTTGTGTTAAAACTATTTTATCTTCATCAAAAAAGTGAATCTCATTCAGGACATGGAGATTACTCTCAAGCAAATCTAATGTTAGTTCGCCTTTTTGCTCTGAAGATAGCGCAATGTAGTTGTCATATAAAATCTTCAGCTCCTCTTTTTCCGTGTCTATTTCTAATTTTTTTACATCCTCATAAAGATAATGTGTATCGGAAAAATCTTTAAGGGATCTTCTTATATGGCGAATAGGGACGATCACCCTTATCCGCCACAGTGACACTAATTTTTGTGCATCCTGAATATCTGCAGCTGTTAGAGATCTATTAATCGAAGCCAACCAGGCTACAAATAAAATCATATTTACGTCAATAAAAAACTTATCTTGCAAATGCAAAAGTATTTCTGAGACCCCTTCTTTTCGATAAATATTATTAGAAAATCGCCATAACGGACTATTCTTCATTTGCATAGAATCTCGAAATTGAATTTCACTTACATTGCCTTCTAATTCCTACGTAATTATATTCCAAGTATAAGCTGAGTCTTTTTAATTCTTGATAGATGACGAATCTCGAACTCTCGCTTCTGAGCACAACTCCTGGTATCAACTTCTTCTGACCAAGCTAATACGACTGGTCTCCTTGCAGCAGTGTAACGAGCTCCACCTCGCAATTTTCCATTGTGTTGCTTAATTCGCCTCTTCAGATCATTTGTAATCCCAGTATATAAAGTACCATCCGCACATTCAGCCAGATAAACATACCAGACAGTTTTAGCCATCTAGTTAGAAAAAGTTCTTTTTCGAAGCAAAATCATATTTAGCATTCGAGGCAATATCGGTAACAATGCAAAAAGTGTAAGTGCTATTAAAAAATTAGCGCTCATAACATCAGAAATTTCTCTCAAATTGCCTAGTTCGGTACCAGCATTAACATAAATCAAAGTAGCGGGCAGCATACCCAACTGCGACACCCAGTAGAATCGAAAAAAACCAATTGGCAATATCCCAGCAATAATATTAATGAGGAAAAAGGGGAAGATTGGCGTCAGTCTTACTGAAAGCAAATAATATGTCCTATCCTTGTTCCATCCATGTTTGAATCTTTGGAATTGAATGGAAAATCGCTTCTGCACCCAATCCTTAAATAATATTTTCGATATCGCAAATGCACAGGTCGCTCCTATTGAACTAGCAAAAGAAACTATGATTACCGCAGCTGGGTAACTAAATATAGAACCCGATAATATGGTTAATATCGTCGCACCAGGCAATGAAAAACTTGCTATTAATATGTAAATTCCAAAGAATAACAAACTGGCGGTTTTTGGGGATTCATGAACATAACTTTGCAAAATATCAATATTAGTATTGATAAATGACAGATTGAAGTAAGAAGACAGATCAAAAATATTCCATGATATGACAACAAAAAAAATAAATAATAACGAAGTTTTTTGCAGTACAGTCATAGTTCGTAATAGTATTCTATTTCATCTAATTAGGTTATTAATGAGAAATAAACTTTATCGATTTATTTGATGACTGACCAGCACTGTGATCAAATCACGATACGTAATATGATTTTGTCGATCTAAAACAATGGAGATAGTTAATGAATGGAAGCGTAGTACATGTTACTGAGTCAAATTTTGAAGAAGAAGTGATTAATTCTGATGTGCCTGTTTTAGTAGATTTTTGGGCAGAATGGTGTGGACCATGCAAAATGATTGCTCCAATCTTGGACGAAATAGCAAAAGAGTATGGAGAGAAATTAAAGATCTGCAAGATAGATGTCGATTCTAATCCCGAGATAGCACCAAAGTTTGGTATAAGAGGAATACCTACTCTTATTATGTTTAAAGATGGAAATGCTGAATCCACCAAAGTGGGAGCGGTTTCGAAAAGCCAGCTAGTAGAATTCGTAGATGAAATTATTTAATAAATTATATCGGGGCCAAAATTTAGTCTATAGTAAAAGAACTAGACGGATAGAGTTTAGCGTGCTAGTGTCTATTTTTATCAATTAATTCATCGCCAAATTTTTACCGGAACTCATCTCTAAAATTATTCTCCGTCAAAAAAATAGCCGAGTCCTTAAACTGACTCGACTCACCTAATCAACCTCACTTCAGAAAAATTACTCTATTAACTAAAGAAAAATTATGAACCTTACTGATCTAAAAACAAAATCAACACAAGAACTAATTGATCTCGCCAGAGAAATTGGTTTGGAAAATCTCGCAAGATCTAGAAAACAAGATATTATTTTTGCGATCTTGAAACGTCATGCTAAAAGCGGAGAAGATATTTCCGGCGATGGAGTCCTTGAAATCTTACAAGATGGATTTGGGTTTTTGCGATCTTCCGACAGCTCTTATTTAGCCGGACCTGACGATATTTATGTTTCTCCAAGTCAGATACGACGCTTTAATCTCCGGACAGGTGATACGGTATCAGGAAAAATTCGTCCTCCAAAAGACAGTGAGCGCTACTTTGCATTATTGAAGGTGGGCGAGGTAAATTTTAGCGCTCCAGAAAAATCAAAAGGTAAAATATTATTTGAGAACTTGACTCCCTTATTTGCTGATCAACGTCTCACTTTAGAAAAGGGCAATGGAAGTACAGAGGACCTAACTGGAAGAGTAACAGATCTGATAGCGCCTATTGGTAAAGGTCAGCGTGGCTTATTGGTTTCACCACCAAAAGCTGGAAAAACCATCATGATGCAGAATATTGCGCAAGCTATCGTAAGTAACAATCCGGAGTGTTACATTATAGTGCTGCTTATAGACGAGCGACCTGAGGAAGTAACCGAAATGCAACGATCAGTCGGAGCTCGGGGTGCAGAAGTTGTAGCTTCAACTTTCGATGAACCACCTTCTAGACACGTTCAAGTCGCCGACATGGTAATAGAGAAAGCAAAAAGACTCGTCGAGCACAAACGTGATGTTATTATTCTTTTAGATTCTATTACACGATTGGCGAGAGCTTATAATACGGTCATACCGAGTTCCGGAAAAGTACTAACCGGAGGTGTAGATGCGCATGCTCTTGAAAGACCAAAGAGATTTTTCGGTGCAGCTCGTAACATAGAAGAAGGTGGTAGCCTTTCTATCATTGCTACTGCGCTAATCGATACCGGATCAAAAATGGATGAAGTCATTTATGAAGAATTCAAAGGCACCGGCAATCTTGAACTTCATTTGGATAGGAAGGTCGCAGAAAAAAGAGTCTATCCATCAATAAATATTCGCCGCTCAGGAACTCGTCGAGAGGAATTATTGACTGGAGAGGAAGAGCTCCAACGCATGTGGATTTTGAGAAAGCTTCTTCATGGAATGGAGGATTTGCCTGCAATTGAATTCTTACTGGATAAACTCCGAGATACCAAGACAAACGAGGAATTTTTCCAATCGATGAAACGAAAATAACTTTTTTCTCAAATCATCAAGTAAGCCAATACAGATTACATAGTGAAAGACACATATCGAGACCTCCGAGAAT
>CAJXCR010000118.1 GCA_913051825.1 uncultured Halieaceae bacterium | reverse complement strand
CTCACTGAAGCTTGCCATGCCTTTGTCACTGAGTACTCCATCAACAACAACCGAATTCCATCCATCAGCATCATGGAGATATCCCGAACCACGTAGATCAGTAACGAGAAGACCAGATACCGCATTTAGTCCATGACAGCCGTTACAGTTATCCATGTATTGTCCATAGCCTCGTCGAATACTTTCTGAATCGGCCTCCAGCTTCGGGGGGTTAAAATAAACTTTTTGCTCCCATTCAACAGGTGGCAGTTCACTCTTAGAACCCAATTTGAACGTAAGGACTCGCGAAACATTAGGCATTGATTCAGCTCGCACATACTCGCCAAAGACCAACGCATAGGCGCCACCCCACCCTACATTGACCGAGATGTACTGTTCACCATCTACCAAATAACTCATTGGCGCTGCGACCACACCAGTCTGGGTCGGGAAGGACCAGAGACGAGCTCCGGAATCTGCCTTGTAGGCCACGAATTCCCCATCGGCAGTACCTTGAAATACTAAATCTCCGCCTGTGCTTAATATCCCACCATTCCAGGGACCTGAATATTCGACCCTCCATGCTTCGGTATTTGTGGAAGGATCCCAGGCCAAGAGTCGGCCGCGCATCATAGCCCTTAAGGCGTCGCGCTCTGATTGAGCATCGGGAAGGCTTCCAATGATTCCATCAGTACCTAAATTTGCGCCGGCTGCTCTATAACTATAATTTTCTGGTTGCGCATAGATTGCTGGAAAATCTAAGACCGGAATATAGGTCAGGCCAGTGTCCGGGCTAAAGGACATTGGGTGCCAATTATGCCCACCCAAATAAGAGGGAACAATCAACGCAGGAGTTTCGGGATACCTTGCACCTTCAACCTCTACTGGTCTACCAGTAGCCAGATCAACATGTGTGGCCCAGTTCACATCGATATAATTATTTGCACTAACTAGCTCGCCGGTCGCTCGATCCAGAACATAAAAGAAACCATTTTTCGGTGCCTGCATTAATATTTTTCGCAGCTCCCCTGCTATCACAAGATCAGCGAGAATGATGTGTTGTGTTGCTGTGTAATCCCATGTCTCACCAGGTGTCGTTTGATAATGCCAAACGTACTCACCTGTATCAGGACGAAGAGCTACTATCGAAGACAGAAAAAGATTATCACCTCCGTCTGGAGACCTGATGCTTTGATTCCAAGGCGTTCCGTTACCGACCCCGATATACATCAAATCCAATTCCGGGTCATAGGCCATAGAATCCCAGACGGTACCACCTCCTCCACCAATCTCCCAATGCCTACCGGTCCAAGTCTTAGAAGCCATCTTCATTGCTTCGTTCTCAAAACCATCCTCTGGATCACCTGGAACAGTATAAAATTTCCACACTTGCTCACCCGTTTCATAATCATAGGCTGCAATGAATCCACGCACACCAAACTCCGCTCCGCCATTGCCAATCATTACAAGACCATTAATCACCCTCGGAGCTCCAGTAATAGTATATGGAAGCTCTGGATCGACAGTCGCGACACTCCACTCGAGCTCTCCAGTCGAGGCATCTAATGCCTCCAATCGACCATCTAAGGTGCCTAAAAATATTTTTCCCTGCCAAGCCGCCACACCACGATTGACCACATCACAACAGGCGTGCCTCTGTTTGTCCTTGGCAACCTTAGGATCATATTTCCATAGAAGCATTCCATTGGTGGCATCCAATGCGTAAACGATGCTCCACGCAGAAGTCATATACATAACTCCATCAATTACTAAAGATGTGGATTCAATTCCTCGTTTGGTCTCGAGATCAAAACTCCAAGCCAAACCAAGATCAGAAATGTTTTTAACATTTATCTCAGTCGATGGGCTATAACGCTGCTCGCTATAAGTCCGGCCATGACTCATCCAATTAATACCATCTTGATTTTCTGTCATGAGCCGCTGAGCATTCACAGCGGCAATATCATTGGATTGCAATGGACTGTCCTCAGTTGAATCAAAGGACTTCCCACAAGAAGTTAAACCAAAGAGAAAGAAAATAGTCAGTCCGAGCACTCGGAACATACATCACCTGCGGATAATTACGGGGTTAAATAAAGTATAAGAGGTTTAGAATAAAAGTTAACAAGAAATTGGGATAACGTGACTATAAATCGAATAGCGCTCGTAGATATTTGAACGACATTAATCACCTAGAGCCTATGTTAAGCTATATAGAGCTTATACGCCCAGCTAGAATTTACAAACTTAATCGCCGCAATCATGACAAAGAGAATTTTAAGCAATGTTGGTTAGAGAAGCGTTTTCTAAAGAAGAGCAACTTGTTCATGCAACTTCATATTAAATTTATCCGAGCGAGTAGTTGAAATGTCGACACATCCTCGTTTAAAAAATATAGAAAATCTTCGGCAAAACCTCAAGGTCAAGGGAGCCGCGGGAATAGTTTTATCCACGAGTACAAATATAGATTACATTTGTGGATATCAATCTGTTATGGACGGGTGGCACTTGACCGAGCCCTTATCCTCGGTATTCATACCGTTAGATGCCAGTCGACCAATAACTTTATTTTTACCAGAAGCTAGCGTAATAGGCTTAGTGGTCGCCGCAAGGGAGGGATCCCCGATACAGTTTGAAAGATTGAGAACATTTGATCTACTAAACTTCTGCATCACAGCAAGAGGTCAAGATGCTCACCTAGAGTTATCGGAAACATTGGTTAACGACCTCGATCAATACTCCAAACTCATTGATGGCGAATGCGCACCAGACATTATCGAAAGTATCGCACGGTGTCTTCTTGATGAAGGCCTAGCAACCGAAACAGTTTTATTTGACGATATGCGTGTTGCTCTCTCAATGAATTCTAAAATAGGCCAGGAGTACGAAGACGGTCTAGAATTAATACATAAGACAAGATCAATTAAAACAAATGAAGAGATTAAACTAATTCGAGAGAGTGGCGTTAAAGCAGATAAGATTATGTCGCACACTGTCTCAAAGCTTAAGACTGGTGCCCGATGGACTGACATTGAGAAAGCCGTCGCCCACTTCATGATCGATGAAAATGTGGATCCACTGCCTACCAGCCCTATGTTATTTGGCGGAAGTTATGACACGATCTTCAGGCCAGATTTGTTTCGCACTACCTTCGATACTCCTTTTGAGAAAGGTCAAATTGTTATATTAGAAACGCAAGGTGTGTATAAGAATCACTGGATAGATATCAATCGTACTGCACATATTGGACCAGCTAGTAGTGAGTACAAAGCTCAGCATCGGCTCGTGCAAAATTGTTTTAGTGAGGCCTCGTCGCATCTGCGGCCAGGTCAAAATACAACCCAGATTTGCGAAAAAGTACTTAATGGCTCTGCCCGTGCTCTAGACGCTCCAGAAAAACTCTTGATGGTGATTCATTCAATAGGAAGAGTGCCTTTGGAGAGCCCCAGTAGATACCCCGCTACCGGGATACATGGGGCTACAGAGGGATTCCTAATTGAAGAATCAATGGTATTAAGCCTTGACTGCCTATACTTCGGAAGCAAACTAGGTCCCTCGCACATGGAAAATGTATTTGTGATCGAAAAAAACAGTGCCAGTAGTATTTATCAATACCCGTTAGAACTAATTGAAACCGAGTAAATATCCAGATTCAGTGACGGAGCTTTTCCAAGGTTTTAAATAATGGAACAATCAAACGCGAAATGGAGGTATAACAATGTTCATTAATAAAGCTCATAACATGAGCATGAAGCATCTAAAAAACTTAGCGCTTCTCTTACTCGGATGGATATTCTTAATCAATCCATCGCTCGCAGAAGAACAACAAGATATAGAAAAGATAAAAACACTTTACTCAAACTGGAAAATCGCAGTTGAATCCAGTGATATAGATTCCTACCTATCTTCTTTGCACGAGGACATCCGGTTACGCCCGCCAGGAGGTGACTCAGTAGATGGAGTTGAAAATTATCGGAGCTTTTTAGGTCCAGTATTTTCTAGCGCAACATACCAAATTCAAATAGATAAACCACCAGTTGTCACAATTTTTGGAAACACTGCTATTGCCGAATATGACTACACTATCCAGCGCACCGCTTTTAAGAACGCCAACATAAAGCTTGGAAAGGGCGCTCTCACCGAGAGTATATCACCATCAAGCTACGTCGATTTCCTTAGAAAGCGTGATAATGGGTCATGGTCCGTATATTTGCACACGTGGAGAGCGCAGCCTGAGAAATAAAAAGATAGAGCTTCTTATATTTGCCCTGGTTGCTTGATGAAAATCAGATGCAGGCTTTGCTAACAGAGCTTCGATAGGGAATGTACATAACCTGACATCCTCTTCTAAAGATTCGCAATAAGATCTTGATTCCAATAGTAGGGTCGTATTTCAATAATCTTTTCACCCTCGAAACGAAATACCTCTAATAGATCGCTCTTAAACGCTTCCCCTCGCCTCTTGCCAACACCTTCAACATTAACCAACGCAATAACATGGTCTTCTCCTTCGGTATAAACTACCGGCTCCACTTTCAGCGTTTGGAAATACCCGAATACTATTGATACTATTTCCCTAAAACCATCTGCCCCTTTGTAGGTTCCCGCGTAAGGCATATTATCTGACTCAATCACTCTGAAATCCGGATGTAAAAGAGCATCGAACTTCTCTTTGTTTTCCGACGAGGAGAATTCGTAAAATTGTTTTGCTATGTCTATTTTGCTCATTATTGTTTATCCATCAAACCTTAATAAATTTTGATAACACCAAGGAGTCCAATGCAGTAACGAATCAAAACGATCTTGGTAAGCCAAGACCTTCAGCTATCATATTACGCGCCATCTCATTGCTTACTGGTCCGATCTGCATGAGCCGGGCATCGCGCCAGTAGCGCTGCATGTCAGTCTCAGCGGAATACCCCATGCCCCCCAAGATCGATATTCCCTTATCAGCCGCTTGACAAGCATACTCTGAAGCAACCGTTTTGGTCATTGCTGCCTCAACTGCACAAGGCAGACCTTGGGATTGCAACCAAGCGCTATTGTAGAGCATTAGTTCAGCCTGCTTGCGCCACATAGAGATATCGGCAATATAATGCTGTAAAGCCTGGAATTCACCGATAGTCCTGCCAAAGGCCTTCCGTATCTTCATATACTCTAACGCATCCTCAAGCACACCATCGAGCATCCCAACACAACTCGCCGCATTCATTATCCGTTCATTATTGAGAGTATTTGTGGTCTCCTTCCAGACTTGGCCTTCTTCACCTAACAACAACTCATCGGGCACAAATACTTCATCAAAAGTAATCCTGCAGGAACACAGCGCTCGCATACCTAACTTAGGAAGCGGCACAACGGTAACACCCTCGCTGTCCTTGGGCACGAAGAATACGGAAACCCCTTCACTTCTCTTTTTAGGGTTTTTATCTGTCTGAGCAATTACTAGCAGGTAGTCCGCCGTATTAGCGGTGGTACTCCAGACCTTCTCACCCTGGATAATCCATCCATCATCGACCTTCTTTGCCGAAGTGCGCATCGCACCGAGAAGATCCGTTCCACCGGAAGGTTCCGTAAATGCCATGGCAGTACGAAGTTCTCCAGCTGCCATTTTTGGAAGAAAACGTTGCTTTTGCTCTTCACTACCATAATAGCCTATAGATTTGCTTCCTGAAAATGAGGTAACACCCCAGATCCAGCAAAGCCCAGCAACATTTCGCGCGAACTCACGCATGAATATGGATTGAATTAGAATATCCCCACCCATTCCACCATACTTTTCATCAATCCCTACTCCATTGAA
>CAJXCR010000117.1 GCA_913051825.1 uncultured Halieaceae bacterium | reverse complement strand
TCTGAGGGCTCATTTTAATCCTATAGCTATCATAAGATCATCAGCACTTCGATAGCCAGGGATCATCTTGCCTTCGCTCGTAATGATCGCAGGAGTCCCTCGAACACCCGCTTCTTGACCAAGAGCAAATTGTGCACTCACTGGATTACCAGGACAAACATTGTCAGGAGAAGACTGACCTGCTTTTAGTTTTGTTAATGTAAGTTGTCTATTCTCTGCACACCAAGCGCTGGCTAACTTGCGATAGCCTTCTGATCCAATACCTGATCGAGGATAAGCTAAATATCTTACTTCGACTCCTTGCGAATTTAGTTCTGGAACTTCTCGATGCAATTTCTGGCAGTAGAAGCATGTTATGTCGGTAAAAACAGTTATCGATGCTTTTATACTTTGATCGGGTGAAAAGATAATCATGTCTTCCGACTCAACCTGAGAAAGCAGGTCAAGTCGCTTAATGTCACGCCTCTGTTCCGAAAGATTCTCTACGCCCACTTTAGATACTGAGTAAATATCTCCTGAAAAGAAATAGCGTCCATCCGAAGTAGAGTAAATAATTGGCCCATCAGCTAACTGAACTTCAAAAATCCCAGGAATCATCGTGTCTGATATCGTTTCAACTAAAAGACCTTGGCTAGGTAAGTTTAACGCATCACTAATGCGTTTCTTCCCTTCCGCATCCATTGCAAGAACTTTCTTTGCTCCAAAAACAAAGATGATTATTAACAGTGCGAGTCTGACTACTCTAAAAAAATGACCCGTCATAAATATCTCCTTCATACTAACTATTTGACTATTAAAAAGATGTCTATCCCCGAGGGTGATGCCTCGCATGCAATTCCTGCATTCGCTGTTTAGCGACATGAGTATAAATTTGTGTAGTAGTAAGGTCACTATGTCCTAGTAACATTTGCAAGACTCTTAAGTCCGCTCCATGATTCAATAAGTGTGTGGCGAAAGCGTGTCTCACTACATGTGGAGATAAACTATGTATGCCAGCTTTTTTTCCATGAAGCTTAATACGATGCCAAAATGCTTGACGAGTCATTTTTCTTCCACTTCTCGTAGGAAAGACAACGTCACATTGAGAGCGTCGAATGATCTCCTGTCGCGACTCCTTGAAATAGCGACCAAGCCAATCTAAAGCCTCCTCGCCAATTGGCACCAATCTTTCTTTGTTGCCCTTCCCTAAAACTCTTACTACACCTTGATTCATATTAATCTCACCAAGTTCCAAATTTGTAAGTTCAGACACTCGAAGTCCACAAGCGTAAAGAAGTTCAAGCATAGTTCTGTCTCGAAAATGTAGAGTATCTTCTAAGTTTGGAGCTGAAAGGAGTTTTTCGACTTGTTCTTCAGAGATTACTTTTGGCAACGGACGACCTATTTTAGGACTGTCAATATCTGCAGTAGGATCTATTTCTAAATCACCCGACCGGACTAAAGATCTATAAAATCCTCTTACGCAAGATAAGAAACGCGAACTGGATCTAGGAGACCTTCCACTTTCCAACTGATATCCAATGTAATCCTGTATATCAGACCTTTGAGCGCCAATAAGTCTTTTAACACCCTTAGCATTCAGCCAACACTCGAATTTTAGCAAATCAATCTTGTAAGATTCGATCGTATTTTTGGACAAGCCTCTTTCTAGCCACAGACCGTTAACATATGTTTTTATATCGTCGTTTAATTTTTCCGAGCGGCTCAACAGAAGCGTTCTCCACGTTCTTTAAAAATAAACATCATTGATGTGAACACGAGATTTTCACTCACAACAAAGGTAATACTTTAATATTTTTGAACTGCACTGGGTGACTTTCAGATTGAAGAGCTATATATCCATCAATTAAATTAATCTTGCCTTCGTTGCGATGAGAAATGTTTCTCGCGTCCAAAGACCAAGCATCGAGTACTGGTGAAGAATATTGCAATACAAACTGTCCATTAACAAAGTGCCTGATGATATCATTTCCTCTTACCTCAATCTCTAAAGCCACCCATTGATCTCCTGGTAAACTTGAAGATAATGAATTAATACAATGCTGAGTTATCAAGCGGCTTCCAAGACTAACATGCGTTCCAGGAGTACATAAGTTTCCTGTAGAACGATGCTCATGCGCTTTCGCTCCCAATAATTGAACTTCGATAGAGACTGGAAATTTCTGCTCTATACCCATATTTTCTGGAGATTGAGCATGTATCATTACTCCACTATTTCGCCAAGCCCATTCCAGATCTTTAGCCTCTGCTAGCTGTTCACCTATAAATCTATATTCAAGTTTAAGAATATAATGACTATAAGAAAGATGATAAAAAAGATGACCAAATGAGTCTTCCCAATTACTATAATTTTCATAATTTATTGAGATGCTTTTATCATGGACCCGAAAAGTCTTTCGAAGGTCTTGTCCTAACGGTTCACCTTTTATTTTAACTTTCCAATCCTTAAGAGAAACACCATCAAAGAGTTCTAACCAAGATTCATTAGAAGACAACTTGCTAGATGGAGGGCTGCGTATGGGGAGCTCATGGATCAAGGTGCTCTCGCGAACATACCTAAAGTACAAAGTTATCAAGCTTAAAATCGCAATAAAAAGAATCGCTAGAAGAGATCTAAATAGAATCGATTTCATTTGCTCAGTCTAACGCATGAGCAAGTGCAAATTGGATACTATAGAAAAATATTACCAAAAAAACAGATCTAGCCTTGTTATTGAATCTTTAGTTGGATAACTTTTCCTTTATCCTAGCCGATTTGCCACTGCGTTCCCGAAGATAATAGAGCTTAGCTTTTCTAACATCTCCGCGCCTTTTGACTTTTACATTTTCTATAAGTGGACTGAAAGTTTGAAAGGTTCTTTCTACACCTATGCCATGTGAAATCTTCCGCACAGTAAAAGCTGAATTTAATCCACGGTTGCGTTTGGCTATTACCACTCCTTCGAAGGCCTGTAAACGTTTTCTATTTCCTTCCTGCACTCGAACGTTCACAACTATCGTATCTCCAGGAGAAAACTCCGGCAATTCTTTATTCATTTGTTCCATTTCAAGTTCGGATATAATTTTACTTTTATTCATGGCACTACTCCAATTCAATTCATTGGGATTTTAGTTAATTACAAACTTTCTGCTATATATTCTTCTAGCAAATCGTATTCTTCATTGCTCATAGCCCGCCTTCTTATTAGGTCAGGCCTGCGCTTATTAGTTCTACCTAATGCCTGTTTGAGTCTCCATCTACGAATTTCTTCATGATTCCCGCTCAGAAGAATACTTGGAACCTTTTCTCCACCAAAGCATTCAGGTCTTGTATATTGTGGATATTCTAAAAGATCTTCCACAAAAGATTCTTCTATTGCAGAACGCGAATGTCCCAAAACTCCTGGGATCTGACGCACAACTGCATCAATTACCGCAAGAGCTGCTATTTCACCACCACTCAACACAAAATCGCCTATGGATAGTTCTTCATCTATCTCCTGGCATATTAGTCTTTCATCTATCCCTTCATAGCGCCCTGCTACCAGAATTAATTCACTTAACTTTGCATATTCTAGCGCTTTTTCATGATCAAATTTGACACCCTGGGCCGATAAGTAAACAACCTTGGGCTGACCTTTTATCTTTTGTCTAGCTTCTCTAATAGCACTCTTTAGAGGTTCAGGCCTCATCAACATTCCAGGTCCACCGCCGTAAGGTCTATCGTCCACAGAACCATGTTTATCGACCGCATATGCTCTGGGATTAATACCGTCTAAGGCTACTAAACCATCTTCTATAGCTTTCCCAGTTACTCCAATATCACTAATGCAGTCTAGCACTTTCGGGAAAAGACTGACCACCGCAATTCGCATACTAATACTCCATAAAGTTATTGAGGACTATGCGTCAAGAAACCAGTCGATTTCAATAACGCCAGCAACCAGATCTATTTTCTTAACAATATCTCCTAATTTATAGGGTATTAGTCTTTCAACCAGATCTACACTTCCTTCGCAGGGTGAAACAACCAAAACATCGTTGGCTCCTGTATCTAAAAGATGATCTACTATACCGATCAGAAGCAGCCTGTCGGAACAAATACACCAGACCCGAAGACCAATTAACTGCCTCCAATAATAATCTCCTTCCCCTAACTCCGGAAGACTAGACTCATCAAGCAAAATTTCTTTCCCGCGAAATTGCTCAGCTCTCTCGCGATTATCCACTCCATTGATATGTGCTATCAAACCTTTCCCATGAACACGACCACTATCAAAAATAAGCGGCTCAATTGAATTCTTATCTTTTATGAAAAGGCTTTTATAATCTAACAGATTTTCCTGTGGGTCAGTAAAAGATCGGATTTTTACCCACCCTTTTACTCCGTAGCATCCCCCAATCTTTCCGGCCGGCAAATATAATTTATCAGTTGGCTCATTTATTCCGACCACCCTGATTTATTCCTTAACTCGCTTTTGATTCCTTCATCAATTTAGCAACTCTAGGAGACACTTGCGCTCCCAAACTACGCCAATGTTCGACTCTATCCATATCGACCCTAATACGCTCTTCCTTTCCGCGAGCAATAGGATTAAAGAATCCTACTCGCTCAATAAAGCGTCCATCTCGAGCCTTTCTACTATCACTTACTGTGAAATGATAAAACGGCCTTTTCTTGGAACCACCTCGCGACAAACGAATTGTAACCATCCAAACCTTCCTCACTTGTAATTTCTAGCCATTTCAATTTGAAATCTAGAAATAAAATCAATATTCATCGTACAAAATTGTGGCGTATCATACGGAAAACACACGCATTTTAAAAGTGTAGAACTTACGTAAAATCTTGGTGTTTCTTATTTCATGCAATAGAAATTGATCGGTAGCCTAACGATACGGTGGCATACCGCCCGAACCACCCATACCTCCACCTGGAGGAGAAATGTCGCCAAGGCCTTGAAGCATTTTTTGAACGCCTCCCGCCTTGACTTTTTTCATCATTTTCTGCATCTGCTTATGCTGTTTTAGGAGGCGATTAAGATCCTGAACATTCGTGCCAGAACCCTGTGTAATTCGTCTTTTACGTGAACCTGAAATAAGATTTGGTTGACGCCTCTCACGAGGAGTCATGGAACATATAATTACCTCCATTCTTGCAAAAAGAGCATTATCAACATTCTTGCTCCCTAATTGCGCTAAATTTCCTGCTCCTGGAAGTTTATCCAACATCCCTGCTATACCTCCCAGTTTGTTCATTTGCTGAAGCTGATCGCGGAAATCTTCTAGATCAAAACTCTTTCCTTTTTTAAACTTTTTGGCTAGGCGTTCCGCCTTTTTTTTATCTACTTTATGCTCAACCTCTTCTATTAAGGAAAGCATGTCTCCCATCCCTAGGATACGAGAAGCAATTCGTTCAGGATGAAATGGATCAAGAGCCTCAATTTTTTCTCCTACACCAATGAACTTTATAGGTTTTCCAGTTATAGACCTTACGGACAAGGCAGCTCCACCGCGCGTATCAGAATCAGCCTTTGTTAAAACGACTCCAGTTAGGGGCACAGCATCAGCAAAATCTCGACCTGTGATCGCCGCATCTTGTCCTGTCATTGCATCGACAACCAGTAGAGTTTCAATAGGAATTAGAATCTCATGCAATTCGGCAATTTCATTCATCATTCTTTCGTCGATTGACAGTCTGCCAGCAGTATCTAATATAAGAACGTCATAGAAATTAGTCTTGGCATGATCGAGAGCTAATTTGGCAATATCTGACGGCCTTTGGCTTTGATCACTAGAGAAAAAATCTACTTTTATCTGCGATGCCAAAGCTTGAAGCTGGTCTATTGCTGCGGGACGATAAACATCAGCACTCG
>CAJXCR010000116.1 GCA_913051825.1 uncultured Halieaceae bacterium | reverse complement strand
AAATTATAGACATTGTCCTTACACTCATATGGTGGTCTGGGATGCCGATGGCACAGGAAAAATAGAGTTCGATAGTTCCTCAGTTGGAGCTTCAGAGCTTGGTAATATAGTTGAGAATCGCGCCTTGGTATCGGAATTATTAAATCAAATTGAAAGACGAGGAGATATCTCGCTTACTGCGCCTGACAAGCTAGAGAATGCAGTGAATTCAGGCGCTGAGAATATTTTAAATATTACTCTTTCAAGTGGGAAAAAGATCAACGCGAGACTACTTGTGGCTGCCGATGGCGCGCGCTCCAGGGTTCGTGAACTGATGGGGTTTTCAACCACCGAATGGGATTATGATCAGCAAGCGATAGTGGCTACGGTCCAGATTGAAAAATGTCATGAAGCTACAGCATGGCAAAGATTTTCAGCTACTGGTCCTTTAGCTTTTTTACCTTTACCGGGAAAGGAAAACTCGCATTTTTGTTCCATTGTTTGGTCTTGCGATAATTGGTTGGCAGAGGAGCTGATTTCTCTAGACGACCAAGAGTTTTGCAAAAGATTATCTGCTGAATTTGAATTTACGCTCGGAGATGTCTTAGGGGTTTCAGATCGTGCCTTTTTTCCACTTAGGCAATCTCATGCAGTTAGCTATTTTAAGCCTTCAGTTGCGCTTGTTGGTGACTCGGCTCACAGCATTCATCCTCTGGCAGGTCAGGGTTTAAATATCGGATTGCTAGATGTTGATGTTCTGTCCGAAGAGTTGTTGTTGGCGCACAATTCCGACATTGAGATTGGCAGTTTAGAAGTTTTGGCTCGATATCAACGTCGACGAAGAGGTGAAAATCTACAGATGATGTTAGCTATGGAGGGATTTAAAGGCCTCTTTGGTAGTCGAAAACTCCCTCTCCGCTGGTTGCGTAACCAAGGCCTTCGAAACCTTGACAAAATGCAATGGGTAAAAAAGCGGTTGATTAATTACGCGATGGGCTTGGCTTGAACAGCGCCTTATAACTCGAGAAATTGATGAATCCCCATAATGATTTCTAATTTCTCAAAGAAATAATCTTCCATCCACGGTTACTTGCAATGTCTTTTAAGACTGTATCTGGATCTACAGCCACAGGGTTGTCAACAAACTCGAGTAGGGGTAAGTCATTGTGTGAATCGCTATAAAACCAAGCGCCTTTGAGATTTTTCCTGTTTTGTTTGGCCCATTCTTTTAGTCGCGAGATTTTGCCCTCTTTAAAAGTCGGGGTCCCTAAAATTTCTCCTGTGTATGAGCCGTCTTTGAATTCAGCTGTACAAGCTAACAAATCTTCGATCCCGAGTAATGTAGCAATTGGTCGGGCCACAAAATCATTCGTTGCGGTTATTATTATAGGATGGTCTCCATTATTCACATGCTCTTCAATCAGATCTTTTCCTTTTTTCAGGATAATCTGATCGATTTTTTTTGAAATAAAATTAAATCTAAGTTCTTCTAATTTTGCTAATGGCATGACCGCTAATGGTCTAAGGACGAACTTTTGGTAAGCATAAATATCTAGAGAGCCATCGTGGTAATTAGAAAAAAACTCGTCGTTCCGTTTTGAATATTCGTTGGCATCAACGACGCCTTCCTCGCACAAAAACATACCCCATAGGTGATCGCTATCATCAGCTATAAGAGTATTGTCAAGATCAAAAATTGCTAGACTCATAGGTTGCTGCTCAAAGTAATAAGTTCAGCATAGCTTTCAATTTCTATATAGACAATTTTCGTGTACTTCTAAAATGTGGAACAATGTAGAGTTGAAATCTTTATTTGGATAATCAATTTGCTCGATTCAGAAGGTTATCGCTCAAACGTGGGAATTATAATTGCTAATTCTAACGATCAACTGTTGTGGGCCCGCCGAACTGGCGATAGTGCTTGGCAATTTCCGCAAGGGGGCGTTCAGACCGGTGAATCTGTTTGTGATGCTATGTTTAGAGAGCTGCATGAAGAGGTTGGCCTTAAACCATGCGATGTAGAAGTCATAGACAGCACGAGAGGGTGGTTAAAATATCAATTTCCAGAAAATTTTATTAGGAAAGATTCATTTCCTGTCTATATTGGCCAAAAGCAATGTTGGTTTTTACTCCGGTTAGTGAGCGATGATAGTGCCGTCGTTTTAAATTTAAGCGATGAACCTGAGTTTGACGCTTGGCGTTGGGTTGAATATTGGTACCCGCTTAATCAGGTGGTTGAATTTAAACGAGAGGTTTATCGACAGGCACTTGAAACATTTGAAGAGTCGCTATACACGGGCATAGAGAGAAAATGATTGAGACGCTTCGAAAAATAGTTCAAGAGGTAAATGGGGCGGATAGTTTGGATATGACCTTAGAGATTATTGTTCGTAGGGTTAAAGATGCTATGAGCACTGAGGTTTGCAGTGTTTATTTACATAACTATTTAAATGGTAACTTTGTTTTTAGCGCAACTGCAGGATTGAATTTCGACCAGGTGGGTATTGCTTCACTTAAGAAGGGAGAGGGCCTTGTCGGTTTGGTGGCGAGTAGAGAAGAAGCCATTAACTTAGAGTCTGCTCAAAATCATCCTAGTTTTCAGCTTGTTCCAGGGATTGGAGAAGAATCGTTTAAGGCTTTCCTTGGGGTTCCAATTATGCACCAACGTAAAATCTTGGGGGTTCTGGTTGTTCAGCAGGCAGCTGAGCGACGCTTTGACGAAAGTGAAGAAGCATTTCTAATTACATTATCTGCACAATTAGCAGGTGTGATTGCGCATGCACAGCTCTCAGGAGCGGTTCAGAGACAGGCTGGATCGGTGTCTGAGAGCTATACTAAGGTTAATGGAATAATTGGTTCTCCTGGTATTGGAATTGGTGCCGCGTTTGTTATGTCGCATGCTGCTGATATGTCGCTGGTGGCAGATAAGAATGCCTCTGATCGGCTCGCTGAGCTGAGAAATTTTAGAGATGCTCTGTCAAAAGTGCGCAGAGATATTGAAGAAGTATCGGATTCACTTAGTGGTGAATTAAGTACTGAAGACCATGCACTATTTGATGTTTATTTGGGGATTCTTGACGACTCTTCGCTCGGCGGCGAGGTGGCAAAGCTTATTAAGTCAGGCCAGTGGGCTCAGGGTGCGCTAAGTCAAGTGATGATGAGTCATATAAAGCACTTTGAGCGGATGGAACACAGCTATCTTCGAGAACGGGCCGTTGATGTAAAGGATTTAGGATCTCGCGTTCTGGCATATCTTCAAGAAGGGTATGAAGAGGAACGTTTTTTTCCAGAGAGGACAGTATTAGTGAGTGAGGAGCTTACGGCATCCATGCTTGGCGAAATTCCCCGTGAAAATCTTGCGGGTTTAGTTTCCGTGCGAGGATCGGGGAATTCTCACGTTGCGATTTTGGCGCGCGCGATGGGCGTCCCTGCTGTCATGGGGGTTGCAGACTTGCCTCTATCTTCCTTGGAAGGATGGTCTTTAATAGTGGATGGCTACAATGGCGTAATTTATCCAAATGCTGACGCAAAGACATTATCAAGATTTCAGACTTTAGCAGATAGAGACCTAGCGGTTATCCAAGAATTGAAACCATTAAAAACTGAACCTTGTAAAACTCTTGACGATCATAGCCTTACTCTTTGGGTTAACACAGGTGTAATGTCTGACATTGATTATTCGATCGATCTAGGTGCTGAAGGAGTTGGGCTGTATCGCACAGAGATTCCTTTTTTGCTGAGAGAAAGTTTTCCGAGTGAGGAGGAACAGAGAAAGATTTATCGAGACCAGCTTAAAGCTTTTGCTCCAAAACCAGTAACTATGCGCACACTAGATATTGGTGGCGACAAGTCTTTGTCTTATTTCCCTATTGAGGAACAAAATCCTACTCTTGGTTGGAGAGGTATCCGAGTAACTCTAGATCATCCAGAAATATTTATCGGGCAGTTGAGAGCAATGTTAAAAGCTAATGAAGGCCTTGGTAACCTTAGAATCATGCTTCCTATGGTAACGACTGTGGCTGAGTTAAATGATGCGTTGGAACTAATCTCTAGGAGTCATAGAGAAATAAGCTCTGAGGGCTGGGAGTCAAATCTTCCTCCCATTGGAGTGATGATTGAAGTGCCCGCAGCAGTTTATCAAGCTAGAGAACTAGCCAGGCGTGTTGATTTTCTTTCCGTTGGAAGTAATGATTTAACACAATATCTGTTAGCGGTTGATAGAAACAACCCTCGGGTTTCGGAGCTCTATGATCATTTTAACCCTGCAGTTTTAAAAGCACTAGTGAGTGTCGCATCGGCAGCTAGACAAGAATATAAACCAGTAAGCATATGTGGAGAGCTAGCAGGGAATCCTCAAGCCGCGCCAATTTTAATGGCTATGGGGTATGACATTTTATCTATGAGTGCCAACAGTATTTTGCCGGTCAAGAAAACCATACGCAGTTTAAGATTTGAAGATTCAGTAAATTTGCTGGATGAGATTCTAAAGCTAGATAGTTCTTTAGAAATTATAGCGCGTCTAAATCAAGTATTGTCGGAAAATGGGCTGGAGAGTTTTATTCATCAGGAATCTTACTGCTAGAGTTAATTTTTAGATCAAATGTTTTATATATTGTGTCCGTTAGCTTGCAAGACGAATCGAAACTTTTTTCAAGCCAATTAACCTTTTGCTTTGAGCTTATGCTTACTAGCGTGCTGCATCTTGTGCCATAATTTTCTGTTGAAACAAATTGTCCGGATAGTAAAATATCTTTTTTTTCACACAAACCTAGTTTCTTCAGCTGATTTTTTGAGGCCAATTTTCGACTGGAAATAACCTTGATTAGGTCTTTGAAATCGAAGCTATCACTATTTATTATTTCCGACATTTTATTCTTGCCAATTTCACACTTGGGCCAATCAGAGTATAGACCAGCGTTGCTTAATCCGTAGATTCCTGGGGAAAGCTGACAAACCTCTTGATCTAAAACATTGGAGTCAGAGTCTACATAACACATAGATTTCATGTCATAGACAATTAAATGGAAGCCATTAAATTTGCTAGCTTGGGAGCGAACTTCCCGCGCATACTGATTAGCTGACAGTTCGCCGGCAAGAAAATCAACGATAATCGATCCGCGGGTGAGTTTTTTTATGTGTCTGGATTTTGACTTAATTCCGTTTGTGATAGCTGCGAATCTTCCTCGTTTTGATATTCCTAACCAAGTTCCGTTAGCAAAGAAATCTCTCCCAGCCAAAAGATCTGGTTTATCTAGCCAAAAGTGAGAAGTTTCTGAGGCTCTATCGTAAAGTTCGTCTCTATTAGCCGCGACAAGAAGTGGAAATTTCTTGTGGGCTTGATAGGCAAAAACAATTAAACACATAAAAGTTCTTTAGGGTATTTGTTTCCTATTCCGCTCTAGCCGATAATACATTGATAAACTGCAGCGAGCCAAGGTAGATAGTTAACTTAACCAATATGTTGCCATATCCTGAAATAGATCCAGTTGCATTTTACTTGGGCCCACTCAAGGTTCACTGGTATGGAATGACCTATCTGTTCGCTCTAGCTTTTGCTTGGAGATTGGCTATTCATCGCAGTAAAAATAGTTGGTCACCAATAAGTACTGATAAAGTTGATGATCTTATTTTTTATGGAACCATGGGCGTTTTTCTGGGAGGACGGATTGGATATACGGTCTTTTACAACTGGGAATTGGTCCTTAGCGATCCTCTATGGGTTTTTAGGGTGTGGGAAGGAGGTATGTCTTTTCACGGTGGCCTTTTGGGAGTCCTTCTGGCTACTTATATGCTCGCAAGACGAGAAAAAATTCCCTTTATGAATCTTTTAGATTTTGTCGCGCCTCTCGTGCCAATGGGGCTTGCGCTAGGCCGCCTAGGCAATTTTATTGGGCAAGAATTATGGGGCAGAGCAACGTCTGTCTCGTGGGGAATGATTTTCCCCAG
>CAJXCR010000115.1 GCA_913051825.1 uncultured Halieaceae bacterium | reverse complement strand
ATGCAGCAATCTCCGTTGGTGCGGACGTATACATTAGTGGCGAGGTTTCCGAGCAGACATATCACATAGCTAAAGAAGAAGATATTTCTTATATTAGTGCAGGGCATCACGCTACTGAGCGTTATGGAGTCAAAGCTTTAGGGGAGCACTTGGAGAATCGTTTCGGTATCGAGCACAAGTTTATAGATATCGTTAATCCTGTTTAGCAATCATTATTCTTTGACATTAATATCATGATCTCCCTTGACGAAATCTTTTTCTATTCCAAATGATTCATTTAATACGCCTCTCTGTTTTGGAGAAGTTTTCGGGGCGTAGTCTAAAGGCGGTTTAATATCTTCTTGGGTCGATGGTTCTTTATTTATACCTTCTAGTTGCAAGATTGTTTCGCTTGATTCTCCCGGGCAAAGGTCTTCAGCCCCGATAGCTAGGTGTTCATGTACGTCACGATAACTATCTGTAAGTTTGTTTACTAGCTGCGCTGTTTGACTAAAATGGGCTAGAACTTTTTTCTCATACAAGTCCATGTTTTGTCTTTCTTTCTCTAGTCTTGTTTCTAGCTCTCTCAGTTTTTTTGAGTCTCTTCCGCTCTTGCGGCCAAAAGTTACCCCTATCCCAATTCCAGCGAATACGGAAAAAGCAATTATTGCGACTATGAGGTTGTTAATTTCCATATTGGCTATATTCTTTGGAGATAGAGAAAATAATTTTTATATGCCCGATTATAGCCTCTCATTTGTGTTAACTGTAGATAAATTTACAAACATAGATTTAGACATATTAGTGCTAAATGGAGATTTAAGTTAAATAGATGCAAACGATCTCTGATAAGAAAAGAAATGACCCATTGAGGTCGTATCACATAGCTATTGAAAACGGGTTACTAGATCCTGATCAATCGCAAAGAGACTGCGTTATCCAGCTTAATAATTTGTTTTATCGCCTTCTGGAAAGAGAGTCTCATAGACAGTCTATTAAAGGAAGATTGTATGAATGGATTTTTTCCAAATACTTGCCGGTTAACGGTTTATATTTGTGGGGCGGTGTAGGTCGGGGTAAAACTTATTTCGTTGATACATTTTTTGATTGCCTTCCATTCGATGAAAAACTTCGCTTGCACTTTCATCGATTTATGAATCGAGTTCATCAAGGTTTGAGAGAAAATCAAGGCAATAAAAATCCTTTGCAAAAAGTAGCTGACGATTTTTCCAATGAAGCGAGAATAATTTTTTTTGACGAATTTATGGTTAGCGATGTTGCGGACGCGATGATTTTAGGTGAGTTAATTGGCTGTTTGCTGAAAAGAGGAGTTACTATAGTAGCGACATCAAATATAGCTCCACATGAGTTATACAAGAATGGTCTGCAACGACAGCGGTTTCTGCCTGTTATTGATTATCTGCATCGATTTACCGAAGTGATGCGTCTGGAAGGGAGTATTGATTACCGATATCGCTCATTAAAAAGTCCCAAGTTTTATTTCTCCCCGCTTAATGTGTTATCAGAGGAAGGAGCAAAATCGTGTTTCGATCAGCTTGCTCGCGGGAGAGTCATTAATGATGAGCAAATAAAGGTTAATGATCGACTAATCCCTTATTTAAAAATGTCCAGTAAAGTAGTGTGGTTTGACTTTGAAGTGATTTGCGGCGATGCCCGATCTCAAAATGATTATTTGTTTCTGTCAAACTTGTTTGATGCAGTAATCATAACAAATGTTAGGGCATGCAGTGATGAAGATAACGATGTTGTAAGAAGGCTGATTAATTTGGTAGATATTTTTTATGATCATGGAATCAAACTTGTCATAACGGCAGAAACAGAAGCTGGAGGGCTGTATACGGGATATCGGTTAGCATTCGAATTTGATCGAACTACCTCTAGATTGAATGAAATGCAAACAGATGATTATTTGCTACGCAAATCAGAATTTTAGAAGATAACTATTAATAATGGGGAATCTTTAGAAAACTAGGTATCTACGCAGCATTTTGGGTTGAAATAGCATCTCTGTTTGAGTAGTATGCGCGCTCTTTACGTCTTCTTAGTATGCGAGAAAGGGCTTGGAATGAAAACTTTTAGCGCTAAATCGTCAGATGTCGTGCATGATTGGTATGTTTTGGATGCTTCAGGTAAGACTCTTGGTCATTTGGCAAGCGAGATAGCGCATAGGCTTAGAGGTAAGCATAAGCCAGAGTATACCCCTCATGTAGATACGGGGGATTATATTGTGGTTTTAAATGCGAAAGAAGTGCATGTTACTGGCCAGAAACGTTCGAAGAAAATTTACCATAGGCACACAGGCTATCCTGGTGGTTTGAAATCAATTTCATTCGAGAAAATGCAAGAGTTGGCTCCAGAAAAAATAATTCAACTTGCAGTAAAAGGCATGCTTCCAAGAAATCCCTTGGGCAGATCTATGTTTAGAAAATTGAAGGTTTATCCAGGTGCAGATCATCCTCATGCAGCGCAAAAGCCTGTAGAACTCACATTAGATAAAAGCTAGGGAAATTTTTAGTGATAAATCAGTATTACGGAACAGGTAGGCGAAAAACTTCCACTGCGAAGGTATTTATGATCGAAGGTGCTGGGAATATCATCGTCAATAAACGGCCGTTGGATGAATATTTTGGCCGAGAGGTAGCTAGGATGATTGTTAGGCAACCTCTAGAAGTGTCGGAGACTTCTGATAAGTTTGATATAAAAGTTACCGTAAGAGGCGGAGGAAGTTTTGGACAGGCTGGAGCAATACGTCATGGTATTACCAGAGCACTGTTGGAATATGATGAATCTTTGAGAGCTGCATTGCGTTCGGCTGGTTTTGTAACTCGAGATGCGAGAGAAGTAGAGCGCAAGAAAGTAGGTCTCAGGAAGGCTAGAAAGCGTCCACAGTTTTCCAAACGATAGGTTATATTTTCTTAGGAAAAAGTCTACTGAAATAAGACTAAGCGATCTAGAAAAAGTGATTTTTTTTATAGTAGATTAGGATTTGGGGTTACTGTTTGTGATCCTTCTTTCGTGAATCAGTCGTAATATAGGTGACATCTGTCGACCATCTGTTATTGAGTATAGCGGGTTCATATATGGATTTTTCAGAGGAACTGTAGCGTGAATGATAAATCTTCTGATGAGAATGAGACTGGAGAAGGGCGCCGTAGGTTTCTTGTAGTGGCTACCAGTGTTGTAGGAGCTACTGGAGCAGCGGGTGTCGCAGTACCCTTCTTGAGTTCTTGGAGCCCATCGGAAAAAGCGAAGGCGGCAGGTGCGCCAGTTAAGGCCGATATTAGTAAACTTGAGCTCGGTCAAATGGTTGTAGTGGAGTGGCGAGGCAAACCAGTATACGTACTGCACCGCACCGCCAAGCAACTTTCAAGCCTTTCAGCACTGACTGACCAGTTAAAAGATCCAACTTCAGTAAGTTCCAAGCAACCAGGCTATATAAAGGGGGAGTCCAGAGCTCTGCGACCAGAAATTCTAGTTGTAGAAGGTCTTTGCACCCATCTAGGGTGTGCTCCAAAGTTCAGGCCAGAGGTCGGTGCAGCAGATTTAGGTGGAGACGATTGGCAGGGCGGGTTTTTCTGTCCCTGTCATGGATCAAAATTTGATCTTTCAGGTAGGGTTTATTCGGGAGTGCCAGCATCTGAAAATCTTGTCGTTCCTCCCTATAGATTCGAGTCAGAATACGTTCTTGAGATCGGCGTTGATTCGGAGAAAGCTTGATGATTAAGCTATTAGCTGACTTTAGGGATTGGGTTGATTATCGACTACCTATAGTGAAGGCTTGGGATACCCATATGGGTAAGTACTATGCCCCCAAAAATTTTAATCTATGGTATTTTTTTGGTGTCTTCTCTCTTCTAGTGTTAGTCAATCAGCTGTTGACCGGAATTTGGTTAACTATGAACTACACTCCTAGCGCAGAACAGGCATTTGCATCAGTTGAGTATATCATGAGAGATGTTAGTTACGGCTGGCTTCTTCGTTACATGCATTCAACGGGCGCCTCCGCATTTTTCATTGTAGTTTATTTGCACATGTTCAGGGCTTTAATTTACGGATCTTATAAGAAGCCTAGAGAGTTACTTTGGGTTATAGGTATGCTGATTTTCGTAATCCTAATGGCAGAAGCCTTTGTGGGGTATGTGCTGCCCTGGGGACAGATGTCATATTGGGGGGCTCAGGTGATAATTTCATTATTTGGCGCTATACCAGTAATCGGTGACGATCTTGTGACTTGGATCCGCGGTGATTATTTACTGTCTGGTATTACTCTGAATAGATTTTTTGCACTTCACGTGGTGCTGCTTCCGGTACTGTTGCTTGTCTTGGTCTTTGTCCATATTTTAGCACTGCATCAAGTAGGTTCAAACAACCCGGATGGTGTAGAAATAAAATCAAATAAAGGTGAGGATGGCGTTCCATTAGATGGAATTCCCTTTCACCCTTACTATACAGTCCATGACTTAGTGGGTATTGGTGTATTTCTTTTTATCTTCTGCGCTGTGATCTTTTTTGCTCCAGAAATGGGTGGGCTGTTTTTAGAATATGCAAACTTTGAAGCAGCGAATGCGCTAAAAACCCCAGATCATATTGCCCCTGTTTGGTACTTCACACCTTTTTATTCTGTTCTGCGCTCTGTGCCAGATAAGCTATGGGGTACGATTTTTTTTGCAGCTTCCGTCGCATTACCCTTCGCTTTACCTTGGTTAGATAGAAATCCGATAAAATCATGGAGATATCGTGGAGCGGTAAACAAAGTGATGCTGGTGCTCTTTGTAGCAGCATTTATCATACTTGGAGTGCTCGGTATTAAATCACCTACTCCGGAGAGAACTATACTAGCCCAAATCTGCTCAGTTTTTTATTTCGCATTTTTCTTGCTTATGCCATTTTGGTCCCTACTTGATAAAGAAAAGGCAGTACCAGATAGAGTGACTATGGATGGTGGAATGGGGTTTTGGCGCAGTATTTCGGTAATTGCTTTAATCGGGTTTTTGACAGTATTACCGTTAAAAGCTGTGGGGGCTAGCTCTGCCTATCAGTGTGGATCAATTCCTTGTGATGAAATTAATATTAACCCAGCAAACAAAGAATCTTTGCAACGAGGTGCTCAGCTTTACATGGGATATTGTATGGGTTGCCACTCTCTAAAGCATTCTCGTTATAATAGAGTCGCGAAAGATTTAGGTATACCCGAAGATTTATTTATGGCTAATCTTGTCTTTGACCCTTCTGTGAAATTCGGTTCATTAATGCAAAACGCGATGAATAGCAAAAACGCTAAAGTCTGGTTTGGCGTGACGCCCCCGGATTTAACCTTGGTTTCAAGAGCTAGGCAGCCAGAATGGCTATATACCTATCTTCGTACTTTTTATCAGGATGATAAACGTCCATATGGGGTTAACAATCAAGTATTTAAGGGAGTAGGAATGCCTCATGTGCTAATGGATCTTCAGGGATTGCCTAAATGTGAAAGTATAAGTGAGAGCGGTGGCTGTAGTGAAATCAGCCTGAGTTCTCCAGGAGAGTTAGTACCTGAAGAATATGATGCTGCGATGTATGATCTTGTAAACTTTCTGGCTTACACAGCTGAACCAAACGTTTTAGAGCGTCGTGATTTGGGTAAGCGAGTATTATTTTTTATAGCGATCTTCACTTTTTTCGCATGGCTCTTAAATAGAGAATACTGGAAAGACGTGCATTAAGTGACCGGCAAAAGATCGACGCCGTTTTACTAACTATTATTACCTAAAGAGGAATTCTAATGGGTGTTGTCACTAAAAGGTCTTCAATGACATTTTTTTCTGATAGTAATTGTCATTATTGCCACCGCGTAAGAATTGTATTGGAAGAAAAAGGTGTTTCTGCTGATTTAGTTGAATCAGATTCCTCAAACCCTCCTATTGAAGTTAGGGAAATCAACCCATATGGCTCGCTACCCACTTTGATAGATAG
>CAJXCR010000114.1 GCA_913051825.1 uncultured Halieaceae bacterium | reverse complement strand
GGCAAATATTCTAGCGCCAGATGGTGGCACTCCTCCAAGTCTACATCAGGCAGCTCAACAAATTGGAACGGAAGTTTCTGTGCTCGAAAAGGCGTTGAAAATTGGTATAAAGCTTGGTGATATTATCCTAGTGGGGAAAAATCGCTACGTGCCTTCAACATTAGTAATAAATCTCAAAACCAGTGTGGAGAAATTAGCATCTAAATCAGTGGATGGGCTATTTTCAACAAGCGATTTTCGAGAAGAGGTAAGTATGGGCAGAAATTTTATTATAGATGTGCTAGAATATTTTGATCAGGTGGGCTTTACTACACGTGTGGGTGACTTGCGTCGCTTGCGGCAGCCCATCTCAAATGTTTCGGGTAAGAAATAAAAATATGTGGAAGAGGATCGCACCCTGGTGGGGCGCCTAGACTTCAAATCTAGTGAGAGGCGTACCACGTCTCTGGTGGGTTCGACTCCCACGCTCTTTCGCCAAATATTTTTTATTGATTTGCAGTCAAAAATTTAACCTAAGAAGAAATTAGTCACTAGCCTTTTAATAGTTTGTAGAGTGCTAGCTTTCGACCTGTATCTGAGCTGGTTCGTTAGTCTGTATAACTTGGCCAATTACTGCGCAAGGTACAACACTATTTTTTTTAAGGTCGGTCAAAAGTGTCTTGAGCCGGACTTTTGGCACCGACATCAGTAAGCCACCAGAGGTCTGCGCATCTGCTAACAAGAGTTGATAGTTGCGGCTTATGTCAGCCGAAAATATTGTTAGTGGAGCTGCAGTTTTGAGATTGCGTTCAGTACCTGATGGGCAGAGGCCTTTATTAAGGAGACTCTCTACACCGTCGAAGAGGGGTATTTTAGAATAGAATAGTTTGGCACCAAGGTTTTTTTGATTGGTAATTGAGGATGCTTTAAGCATATTACCAAGATGCCCAAGCAAACCGAATCCAGTTACATCAGTAGCAGAGACTATATTATTGCCCATCATCACTGAGGCTGCAGTATTATTGAGAGTGGTCATCGACAGGATGGCCTCATCTAATCTGCTAGAGGATAAGTATCCTCGTTTGGCGGCTGTAGTTAATACACCTGTGCCAATCTTTTTGGTTAAGACCAAATAATCACCTACTTTTGCGCCAGTATTATTGATGATTTTGTCTGGGTGTACTAAGCCCGTCACAAATAGGCCAAATTTTGGCTCATTATCAACAATTGAATGGCCACCTGCAATTGAAATCCCAGCTTTGCTACAAATACTGGCTGCACCTTTCAAAACGGCACCAAGCCGATCTACGCCTAATACTTCAACCGGCCAACCAACAAAGCTGAGGGCACTAATCGGCTTTGCACCCATAGCATAGATATCACTAAGGGCATTAGTGGCCGCAATCCGTCCGTAATCAAATGGATCATCAACAATTGGTGGGAAAATATCGACTGTCTCTACCAGTGCCATTTCAGCGGAAAGTCGGTAAACTGCAGCGTCATCAGATCCAGCGTGGTCCACTAATAAATTAGGGTCATCCGCCTTGGGAAGATGGGCCAGCGCTTGGGTGAGATCAGCTTGTGCAATCTTTGCAGCGCAACCCGCCGATTTTGCCATGCTGGTCAGAGAAGGTATGGTGGACATTGTCTTTAACCTTTCGTAGCGCCTTAAAACCAAATTAATTCTGCATCATAACCGTTGAAATCGCCTATCTTTGCAATCCTGTATGATGGGAATGTAGATATTTTGCCAGTGTGTTGCAGTAATACGTAAAAGTAAAAGTGCGTCTATTAAATAAAGTTAAGATATTTTTAGACCGGTCATTCTTGATCTGCTATTCATTTTTGGCAATGTCGTTTTGACCTTACCAACCTGCCGCCGACGTTCCTGGCAACGGACCCTCAGACCAAAAACGAGGGGCCATCAGGGACATCTCGACAATCTGAAGCATAACCTTGTTTTCAGAGGCGATAGATACGGCTTCCAGCAACAGAAGAAGCCGCCCGGCTTTGGTTTTTTCCCAAAACCATTCTCCCATTAATTCTAAGTCGTCAATACTATCGCGGTGGGTGCGTGTCTCGGTGTAGTAGGCCTCCAGATCCTCGACTACTAGTTTCAGCAGTGGAATTGGAGGTATGCCTTTTCTAGGGCTTTTTGGAATTTCTCCGTCGAGAAAACTGACGATGAAGGGCGCTAACTCTTCAATCGCAAGCCCGCTGGCCCCAACTGTTGTGCGCCCCCGCGCTGCAATTGCGGTGGCGTAATCTGGTCTTAGAGCCTCCATTTCGTTTCTAACCTCGGATAGAATAACATCTACATCCCCAATGTCATTGACACTTAGAACCAGCTGGGGTGGTAGCGCATAGCCCATGCGCCCTTCCTTTACAGGAATAATTTCGGGGAAATCGTCGATGATAGGGCCGCTGCTTGCCTCTAGTAATTCGAACGCTGCCCGAATTACTTTTTTCTGAAATTCTGGGTCGTTAGGTTTACCCATGCCCCTTCCCATTGGGAAATCTAAGAACAAAGAACGAGGGGGGCGAATTACCTCAATGTGTTCGCGTACAAAACCTACAAGTATTGTCGACAAACCCTCTGATTCAAAATAATGAGCCAGCCCGCACACGGCGCGCGTGCAAAACGGTCATATAGGTATTAGAAAAACCGTGTTCACACCTTCCTGCTTCATTTTAGCAGCAACCGCTCGCGCTGATTTTTCCATCGTCACAGGATCTGCTGCACCCATGAAAGAATAATGCTCGTCTGCAACTGAAGCAATTTCTCCATCTGCTGCCATTTCTTCTAGTCTGTCGAGTGGTATAATTGTATTTAGGTCTTGTTGCCATGCAGATCTGTCAAACTCTACAGCAACGTGTGTCATTACCAAGTCACGGTCAGTTTTGTTAAAGGTCCTAGAATCCTTTGCAAGCCAAGAAAATGGCTTGTCTCCCCGTCTTGAAACTGCTGCTGTCGAAACGATGGAGACACGCCGCTCATTGGCTGGAACTGGTTCTGTCCATGAATCATTAGTTGGAACTGTAAGCTCAAGATTTGATATAAAGTGTCGGCCGACAGCGGGCATTTCGGATATTTTGGTCAACTGATATTTCCCATGTTGGAATAGCAATATGCTATTGGCACAGTGAAATATTTAGGCGTATTCAGCAACTAAAATCTACTTAATTGTAAATTCAGTTTACCTGAATAGTTAGTAACAGAGGATTATAGCCCCATCCTATCAGCTATACTTACGATCCGGTACATTTCTCGCAATACTGGCTTTTCGATTAGTTTTCCGTCTATAACAACAAGTCCAGTATCTGCTTTTTCGAACTCTGCAATGGTGCGTCTCGCTCGGTTAATCTGGTCTGCCGAAGGCGTGAATACTTCATTGAGAATAGGGATCTGCTTGGGGTGTATTGACCCCTTCCCAGAAAAGCCCAGCATCCTCGCTTGCTCAGCAGCAACTCTCATTCCATCAAGATCATCTAAATCGAGATAAGGCACGTCTATAACGTCAAGACCGGCACTAGCGGCCGCGTGAACCACTTTAGAGCGTGCATAAAGCAAAGGTTCCCAGGCCATGTCACAACGTAATTCAGGCGCCATATCGATAGCACCAAAAAACATCGCATCCATCCTATCACTTGAGTGGGCGATTTCATAAGCGGCTTCTAAGCCCTCATTGGTCTCAATGATTACATGAAGGCGGGTATCATGCCCTGCTTCCGATAGCAGTTGATCCAATATTATAACTTCATCTGGGCTGCGCACCTTTGGCATCATTAAGGCGGGAGGTGGTGTTTGGGTTGATAGGATGGCACTAACATCCTCAATGCCAAATTTTTCACGCATTGAATTGATACGTACAATTCGCTCAACACCATCATCAGAATGTGGTTTGTCAAAAAGTGCTAATGCTTTTTTTCGTGCCTCTGCCTTATCTTTTGGCGCGATGCCATCTTCCAACTCCACACAAACCATATCAACTCCACTGGCAACAGCTTTGGGAAACATGTCGGGCCTAAGTCCCGGTACAAAAATGAAGCTTCGACGTGGTTGCATGGAAGTATTTTTGGTCATTGATCTTTCCTGTTTCTAATAATTTCCGGTGGGTTAAACGCTGTTATATTTTGAGTGGGACCGTCATACAATTCGACTTCGACAAGACAGCTATGGGCTGCAGGACCTTGGCCCAGTTTTGATGTGCCTGCATCAGGTGACAACATATTAGGGTTACCGTGTTTACACATACTTTTCCTACTGGCTGGGTCTGCCGGGTCATACCAAGACCCAGTGCTGATAATAATTACTCCCGGCATAACGTCTTTGGTAATGTTCACTCCACATAAACATGCCCCTCTGTCATTGAAAACACGCACAATGTCACCCTTACTAATACCACGGATTTCAGCGTCATTGGGGTTGATCTCCATTGCTTGGTGACCCTTTATCTTCATTGAAGAACTTAAAGCCCCATTATCCATTTGTGAATGAAGCTTTGCCCTAGGTTGGTTAGCGATTAGATGTAATGGATAAATCATTTCCTTTGCTCCCAGCCATTCGGCTGGTTCCATCCAGGTTGGATGACCAGGACAATCATCGTAATTAAAACTATCAATGGTCTGAGAAAATAATTCAATTTTACCGCTAGGTGTTCCCAACGGGTTTTCCTCAGGATCGTCGAAAAAATCTGAGAGAAAAATGCGGTCTTCCTTCAGCTTGGGTGATTTATAGAAACCGGCTTCACGGAAACTTTCATAATCGGGCATTTGGATACTTAATTTTGCTGCTTGCTCACGTGATTGTTCCCAGATCCATTTTTGCCAGTCTTCCGCGGAACGGCCTTCAGTAAAAGCCTCTTCGGTACCCATGTAGCGAGCTATTCCAGCGAAAATATCGTAATCATTCCTAGCATCACCGATAGGCTCAATGGCCTTACCCATCGAAATTACAAAAGGATCACGAGGCGTCATTCCAATATCTTGCCTTTCGAGGGTAGTTGTGCAGGGAAGGACTATATCGGCATGGCGTGCCAGTGCATTCCAACACCATTCATTTACAATTACCGTTGAAGGCTTTTCCCAAGCTTGTCTTAGGCGAGCAAGATCTTGGTGATGATGAAACGGATTGCCCCCTGCCCAATAGATCAGATCAATATCTGGATAAGTATATTCACTCCCATCATAATCAAACTTCTTACCAGGATTCAGTAACATATCGCTCACTCGAGCAACTGGGATAAAATCACTAACTGGATTTTTCCCCTGAGGTAATGGCGCATAAGGTATTTTGAAAACATTGTTTCCGAGGTGATTGGAAATGGTATAGCCATATCCTATTCCACCACCAGGTTTACCCATTTGACCAAGCATTGTAGCAAGGGCTGTTGCTGCCCAAAAAGGCTGTTCACCATATTGTTGGCGAGTTAGTGACCAACTTACTGTTAACATAGTGCGTTTATTAGTCATCTCTCGAGTGAGCGAAATGATGTCGGCCTCAGCCATACCGCTAATACTAGCTGCCCAGGCTGGAGTTTTTGCAACCCCATCTTTTTGTCCAAGTAGATATGCTTGAAATATATCAAATCCAACAGTGTATTTATCGAGAAAGTAACTATCGTGCGAATTCTCAATAAGTAATTGATACGCCATAGCCAACATCACGGCCACATCGGTATTGGGTCGCAAATTATACCAGTCCTCATCAATATCAGATTTCACATCAGAGCGACGCGGTGAAAGATTGACAAACTTTGTTCCAGCGGCAGCAGCCTCTATTACTCCGAGTCGCTGGATATGTGCTCCGGTCCCGCCATTGCTGATCTGGCTGTTAAATGCAGGCAATCCACCAAAAGCTACCATTAATTCAGTATTTTTACATACAGATTGCCAGCTTGTCTGGTGTGCCAACAGTTCCTGCAAATTATCGCCCAAAACATGTGGGATGATGACCTCAGCCGCAGCAAAACTATATGTATTTTTTGATGAGGTATATCCGCCGATTGAATTTAGAAAGCGGTGGACCTGACTTTGAGCATGATGAAAACGGCCCGCACTCGCCCAGCCGTATGATCCGGCATAAA
>CAJXCR010000113.1 GCA_913051825.1 uncultured Halieaceae bacterium | reverse complement strand
TTGCAAGAGGCTGGGGGCATTGTCTGGAAAGATGGTTCGGGATGGAATTATGGACGAGGTGAATCACCACAATTGTCTCAATTCAATTACCTAAAAGAAGTTGATTATATATCTGGTGCTTGTTTGTTGTTAAGAAAAAACTTGTGGGACACCCTCGGTGGATTTGATGAGCGATTTTCCCCAGCATATTACGAGGATACTGATCTTGCATTTGCGATTCGACAGGAAGGCCTAAAAGTAATCTATCAGCCTAAATCTAAGGTAATTCACTTTGAAGGGGTGAGTAATGGTAAGGATGTAAATACTGGGATTAAAAAATATCAATTAAGAAATAAGGAAATATTTAGACAAAAATGGGTGTCCGAGCTTCAAGCAAACCACTATAAAAGTGGCGAGAATGTAAATTATGCAAGAGAACGAAGTGGTAATAAAAGAACTGTGCTGGTAATTGATCATTATGTCCCCCATTTTGATAAAGATGCCGGCGGAAGATCTACCTATCAATATATTTTGTTGCTATTGGAGCTGGGATATAAGGTTCTATTCTTAGGTGCAAACTTTTTCCCGCATCAGCCCTATACCGATATTCTCCAGCGTCATGGAGTCGAAGTTATCTTTGGTGAGGATGTTGCTCGAAATATTAAGGCTTGGTTTAAGGTTAACGTTAGCCACATAGATGTTGTCTATATCCATAGACCTCATGTTGCTGAGCAGTTTATGGGCATTATCGAAAAATTAACTCCGAAACCGCTTGTTATCTATTTTGGTCATGATCTCCATTATCTAAGAACCGAAAGGGAAGCTGTCATTAAGAAATCTAAAAAAATTGAGAAGGACGCAGATGCTTGGAAAAAACGTGAACATGCAATTTTTGAGCGTGTCGATATTGTTTATTATCCATCTAAAGTGGAAGTTGAAGAAATTCGTTCTAAAAAGCCATTAATAAGAACTCGTGCTATACCTCTCTATGCACTAGCATCGGAAAAGATGCCCCTTTATAATTTTGATTCAAGATCGGGTTTGTTGTTTGTCGGAGGATTTAATCACCCGCCCAACTTGGATGCGATGATCTGGTTTGTTAATGAAATCTTGCCCCATGTATTAGCGGAAATTCCAGACATTACGCTCTACATTGTAGGCTCAAATGTTCCTCAATCCATCCAGTTATTAGATGGACCTAATGTAGAAGTTCTAGGATTTTTATCCGATGAGGAATTAGCTATCAGATTTTCTTCGATCAAAATTGCCGTTGTTCCCTTGAGATTTGGGGCTGGAGTAAAGGGAAAAGTAATAGAGTCCGTGCAGCACAACGTCCCTATAATTTCAACATCGATTGGTGTGGAAGGCATTCCTGAATCGGATCAAGTGATTGAAGTTTCGGACGATGCAGAGGAGTTTGCAAAAAAACTTATTCAATTATATAAAAATCCTCTTAAGTCGAAGAATCTCATGGACAAATATCCTCGTTGGCTTATGTCTCATTTTGGTAAAGAAGTAGTAAAAGAAATATTATTAGAAGATTTTGGACCTCCAGAAAAAAATATATGTTTGGCCCCTAATTAAGCATCATCTATCTGAATAAATAAATTCAGGAACTAATGTTATGACAAATCACCTGTTGATTTCTGTTCATATGCCAAAGGCGGCCGGTACTTCATGCCTTCATCTATTTGAAGAATTTTACGGGGAGAAACTACTTAAAGACTACGATGACAAAATTCTCCACAAACCGATACATATAAAAAGGAAGGATGCTCTTCTTTCGTTGTTAAAAAATAGGTTGAATACATCTATGTATTCAAAAATCGATTGTATACATGGTCATTTCATGCCTATAAAGTATCGATTTATTCTTCCAAAGCGAGCTTTTTTTATTACTTGGCTTCGGCATCCAGTGCAGCGCTTGATTTCGCATTACTATTATTGGATGCGAGAGACTTCATTTTCTGAAGGTGAAACTTTGAGACGAAAGGTTGTTCATGAAAAGTGGAGTTTGGAACGTTTTTGTCTAAGCGAAGAACTTCGTGATATATATTCCAGATTTTTGTGGGGTTTTCCTTTAAGGCGATTTAATTTTATTGGTATAACTGAATTTTTCGACGAAGATATGAGATCTTTCTCAGAAGAAATGTTTAGATCTGATCTAAAAATTAAACCAATTAATTTAAACCCTAATCGGGATGAGAAGATTTACACGATAGATGACACTTTAAGAAAAGAAATAGAGAATTTTCATAAAAAGGACATGGTTCTTTATGAAGAAGCTCTAGCGTTACGGTTATTAAGATTATAACAACACGCTATTAATATTTTGATCGAATTTATATCACTATATTCCAGTGCTTAGATATCATATCTCCATGTGATACTGTTTGATATAGGTTCATCTGCCATTGAATTTAAAGGGGAGGTTTTGATAGACCTTGAGTAATCCCGGTTACAGAAGCATCTTGAACATTAGAATGCTGATTTGTATTGGCACCGGATTTTCTTCCGGTTTGCCTCTTTATATTCTTATTCAACTAATACCTGCTTGGTTGCGCGATAGTGGCGTTTCTCTCTCTGATATAGGCCTCTTTGCCCTGATTCAGATGCCCTATACATGGAAATTTCTTTGGGCTCCCTTAATAGATCGCTTTGCGTTTCCTATCGGACTTAGAAGAGGTTGGATCTTTATTTTTCAGTTATGCTTAGTGATTTCGGTTGCTTTTTTAGGCTGGTTTAATCCCACTATCCAGACTTCCTCTATCGCTTTGCTGGCCTTGTTTGTTGCTTTTTTTAGCGCTAGCCAAGATATTGCACTTGATGCTTATAGACGTGAAATCCTTACTGATCAGGAGTTAGGATTAGGAAATTCAATTCATGTTCAGGCTTATAGGCTGTCTAGTTTAGTTCCTGGGTCTCTATCGTTAATTCTAGCTGACCACATGAGTTGGGGATCGGTATTTATAATCACGAGCGCCTTTATGTTATTTGGTATTGTCATGACTCTTTTGGTTTCCGAGCCTGAACGTGATGTTGAAATAAAACTTTATGGAATGAAGGATATGATTTTTGCTCCCCTAGAGGAGCTACTTTCACGAAAAGGCTTCCGGGGATTATTGCTCATTGTTGCATTTATCGTGTTGTATAAACTTGGAGATAACATGGCAACTGCGTTATCGACTCCTTTTTATATTGATCTGGGATTTACAAAAACAGAAATTGGTTTGGTAGCAAAAAATGCAGCTCTTTGGCCAGCAATATTTGGAGGGCTAGCTGGTGGACTTTTGATGATTAAGTTGGGTATTAATAGAGCTCTATGGATATTTGGTGGAGTGCAACTTTTCAGCATTTTGGGTTTCGCTATTCTGGCATACTACACCCCTACTCTGTGGTTGCTCGCAATTGTTGTTGGCTTTGAATATTTGGGAGTTGGATTGGGTACTGCAGCTTTTACAGCGTTTATCGCTCGTGAAACGAGTCGAATTTTTGCGGCAACGCAGTTTGCTCTTTTTACCGCAATGGCATCGATTCCTAGAACCGTGACAAGCGCTAGTACAGGCTTTATTGTTGATGAAATTGGTTGGTATCACTTTTTTCTTTTATGTGCTTTGCTTGCAATACCTGGGATGTTGCTCTTAATTTGGGTGGCTCCTTGGAAGGGCGAAGAGCTATATTCTCCGCAACAAAACTACTAGTTACCTGAAATCAAATTTATTCAGTTCTATTGGTTGTGATGTGGTTTTCAGCAAGGTTCTACTTGCAAACTTTGTAGATGCCCCCAATACTAAGTTTATGAAATATTTAATTGTAATCTACCCATGGATAGAATTGATTTCTTTGATCCAATTGGGAATTGAGACTAGTGCATTCTGGGCGCTAGCGTACGTTATAGGCATGTTTTTTTTTGGATTGACACTCATTCGTCGTCAGGGGTTAGCGTTAATTTCTGAATTGAAGAAAATAGAAAAGGAGAAAGGTATTTTTTCGATTCTTCAGGCTGATGATCTCCGAATAGTTATTGCTGGTCTGCTTTTTCTTATTCCAGGCTTAATTTCTGATTTTTTTGCTCTCATGCTTCTTATTGGTCCTGTTCATCGTTATTTAATGATGAGATTCCAGGGTCGGATTAATCACGTGCGACATGATGGGAATGTAGAAACTGGATTTGTTATAGATGGCTCTTTTACCCGAGTTGACGATAGGCCGCCAAAAAATCATTAAATTTCTGTTCAAGAAAATTAATATTCCCACAAATTTTTTCGATTCTAGCCTTGACTCTTTCAGACTTGCGACTAGAATTGGCACTCCTTTTGGGAGAGTGCTAATTCTAGTCTTGCAATTTTCTTGATTAGTGCTCACTTAGTGGATCTGCCCTTGAGGCGTCCATAAACATCAATGATATTGGAGAGATAGGCAAATGAAAATCCGTCCGCTGTACGACCGGGTGGTCGTTCGTCGAAAAGAAGAAGAAGAGACTTCCGCTGGAGGTATTGTTCTTCCTGGTTCAGCAAAAGAAAAGCCCAACCAAGGTGAAGTGATCTCTGTTGGTGACGGCAAAGTTCTTGATAACGGAGAAATTCGTCCGTTAGCAGTAAAAGTTGGTGATACGGTTGTTTTTGGTCAGTATGCCGGCAGTAATACAATTGAGGTTGACGGTGAAGAACTCATCATTATGGGTGAGAGTGAAATTTTCGCGGTCGTCGACTAAATACTTTTAAACAAATTCATACAATGGTAACGAAATAGGAACCAATCATGGCAGCTAAAGACGTTTTATTTGGAGATGATGCTCGTCAACGAATGTTGGCAGGTGTGAATGTCCTTGCAGATGCAGTCAAGGCGACTCTTGGTCCAAAGGGTCGTAATTCAGTTTTAGATAAGTCCTTTGGTGCGCCCACAGTAACTAAGGACGGCGTATCTGTGGCAAAGGAGATAGAGCTTAAAAATAAGTTTGAAAATATGGGTGCTCAGATGTTGAAGGAAGTGGCTTCCCAAGCATCTGATGCGGCAGGTGATGGTACAACAACGGCGACTGTATTGGCGCAATCTATTGTCAACGAAGGGCTAAAGTTAGTCGCGGCCGGTATGAACCCAATGGATCTTAAGCGAGGAATTGATAAGGCAGTAGCCGCAGCGGTAGCTAAAGTTTCCGAGGCTTCTACACCTTGCGAAGATACCAAGGCGATATCGCAGGTTGGTACAATTTCTGCCAATAGCGATCAATCTGTTGGTGACATTATAGCCGAGGCTATGGACAAAGTTGGTAAGGAAGGTGTGATCACCGTAGAAGAGGGATCTGGTTTAGATAACGAGCTAGATGTAGTTGAAGGTATGCAGTTTGATAGAGGATACCTGTCACCTTATTTCATAACTAACCAAGAAAATATGTCTGCAGAAGTGGAATCTCCTTATATATTGTTAGTAGATAAGAAGATTTCTAATATTCGAGATCTTTTGCCTCTTCTAGAATCTGTTGCGAAGGCATCACGTCCATTAGTTATTGTGGCAGAAGATGTTGAGGGCGAAGCGTTGGCGACTTTAGTGGTCAATAATATGCGCGGGATTGTTAAGGTAGCCGCATGCAAGGCACCTGGGTTTGGTGATCGTCGTAAGGCGATGCTTCAAGATATAGCTATTCTCACTGGCGGCACTGTTATATCCGAGGAAGTAGGCTTGGATCTTGAGTCAGCATCTCTTGAGCACCTTGGTAGTGCCAAGCGTGTGACCATGGATAAAGATAATAGCACCATCATTGATGGGGCCGGAGATGCAGAAGCAATCAAAGGTCGAGTCAACGAGGTTCGTGTGCAAATAGATAATACTTCCTCTGATTATGATCGAGAGAAGCTCCAAGAGCGTGTCGCGAAGTTGGCTGGTGGAGTAGCGGTTATCAAGGTCGGTGCGGCAACTGAAATTGAAATGAAGGAAAAGAAGGCTAGAGTAGAGGATGCTTTGCATTCTACTAGAGCAGCGGTAGAAGAAGGGGTTGTAGCCGGTGGTGGCGTAGCTCTTGTTCGCGCAGTCGCTTCGATTCAAGATCTAACCGGTGATAACGAAGATCAGAACCAGGGTATTGTAGCGGCGCTAAAAGCCATGGAAGGACCTCTTAGACAGATAGTAGCTAATGCGGGAGATGAAGCGTCCGTGGTTTTAGAAAAGGTCAGAGGTGGTGAAGGTAACTTTGGATATAACGCTGCGACCGGTGAATATGGTGA
>CAJXCR010000112.1 GCA_913051825.1 uncultured Halieaceae bacterium | reverse complement strand
ATCCTATTGCACGATGGTCGCGAAACTAATGCAATGGTCGTTGGATCAGATCCGCGATCTGACTTAGCGGTCTTGAAGATTGACGTGCCGGACTTGCAGGCTGCAAAAGTGGCCGACTCAAATGAAGTGAATGTAGGAGAAATTGTCTTGGCCATTGGAAACCCTTTAGGAATAGGCCAGTCTGCAACACTCGGCATTATATCAGGAATTGGGAGGTATTTCTTTACGCCCAATGCTTACGAAGATTTTATTCAAACCGATGCGATTATCCATCAAGGAAGTTCTGGTGGAGCGCTGGTAAACACAAAAGGACTTTTAATCGGTATTAATGCTCTCACCTATTCACCATCGAGAAAGAATTCAAAGATAAATTCTGCCAATGGCTTTGGCCTAGTCACACCAATAAACATGGCAATGTTCGTTTTGCAAGAAATAATAACTTATGGAGAAGTGCGGCGCGGCTGGCTTGGCGTTACCGTAGAACCAGCTCACACATCTTCAAACAAGGATTTACGTCCAAATTCTCTTTTAGTTCAACACGTCTCCTCCGGAGGGCCAGCAGATTTAGCAGGATTAAGGTTGGGAGATCTAATTATCGCGATTGACAACAAGCGAGTGGACGACGGTCGTTCTACGATGCTTAAAATATCAATGTTAAAGCCAGGAGAAGAGATTAATATCTCCTTGCTGAGAAACACTAAATTACTAAATCTTAGCGCTGTGTTAGGTGAAATGAACTGAAAAATAAAATAGATTCATTTTAAAGCCTCGTTAAGCCGAATCTCTACACTAGCAGCGTGAGCATTTAATGATTCTGACTTTGCCAAGACAGATGCAGTTTCGCACAAAGCTCGACCACCAATTTCGTCGCACATAATAACTGAACTGCGTTTCTGGAAATCATAAACACCCAATGGAGAAGCAAACCTCGCAGTGCCTCCTGTAGGTAATACATGACTGGGTCCAGCACAATAGTCTCCGACAGACTCAGAAGTATATTTGCCTAAAAAAATTGCACCTGCTGAAGTTATCATAGAAAGAAAATCTTTCGGATTTTTTACTGAAAGCTCTAAATGCTCTGGAGCAATTCTATTACTAATTGAAATTGCTTCAGGCAAATCCTTAGTTAAGATGAAAATGCCATTCCTGCGCAGTGATTCTGAAATAATATCCTTGCGATCCATAGTGGGTAGAATTACTTCTATTCTATCTAAAACAGACGTGAGAAACTTTGACTCATTACACAGAAGAAAGACTCGAGCGTCCTCGTCATGCTCCGCTTGAGAAAAAAGATCCAGAACAACCCAATCCACTGGCGTAGATCCATCACATATTATCAATATCTCAGAAGGTCCAGCTATCATGTCAATACCAACCTTCCCAAATACTTGTCGCTTCGCTTCAGCAACGTACTGATTTCCCGGACCAACTATCTTATCCACAACTGGAAGGGTTTCTGTTCCATAAGCAAGGCCAGCAATTGCTTGCGCACCTCCCAACGTAAAGGCACGGTCAACGCCAGCAAGATGAGCTGCAGCAAGCACCATGTCGTTTAATTCCCCCCTAGGTGCGGGCACTAACATTATGATTTCACGCACTCCCGCAACTTTTGCGGGAATCGCGTTCATCAAAACCGACGAAGGATAGCTTGCTTTCCCTCCCGGCACGTATACGCCAACCACGTCTAGAGGCGTAACTCTTTGTCCTAATAAATTCCCAGATTCATCCTTATATTCCCAGCTCTGCAAAACCTGTCGCTGGTGAAAATCAAAAACTCTGTCCGCAGCGACCTGCAAAGCCAAACGTTCTTTTCCCGAAATTCTTAACCATGCATCCTCGAAGCTCTTTTTAGATAATTCCAAATCACAAAGACGAGACGCAGCTTGCTGATCATAATCTTTCGTGTATTCGATAATCGCTTCATCACCTCTAGTTTGAACATCACAAATAATTTTTGATACTACATCTACTACTTCTGGTTTATTTATTTCATGCTGACTTATCAAACCAACCAGCCTTGAGTTGAAACTGTTATCTCTAGTATCTAGAATTGTAACGCGATCATTCATTAATTTAATTTTGCCAGCGAATCTATAAAGGGCAATAAAAACGGGGTTTTCTGACGAATTGACGCCTTATTAACTATAAGACGGGAACTAATTGGAAGAATTTCCTCAAAAGGAATTAATCCATTTGCTCGAAGAGTATCTCCAGTATCTACAAGATCAACTATTACATCAGCTAAATCCATCAACGGAGCCAGCTCCAAGGCCCCATAGAGCTTTACAATATCTATTTGCTTGCCTTTTTTCCCAAAGTACTCTCTCGTGATATTCACAAATTTAGTTGCGACTCTTAATGTACCTACATTGGAAACACGGTTTGGAATTCCAGCGGTCATTAATCTACAGCATGCTATACCTAGATCCGCTGCTTCATAAAGCCCTTCCGACCCATATTCAAGCAAGACATCCTTACCTACGATCCCTAAATCTGCAGCTCCATATTTGACATAAGTTGGAACATCCGCACCTCTTAAAATTGCTAATTTTATATCTTCATGATTGGTTGCCAAAAGTAATTTTCGAGTAGCATCTATTGGCTCCGCAGGCTCCACTCCAGCGTCGGCCAGAAGAGGCAAAGATTCTCTTAGTATTCGACCTTTAGTCAAGGCCAGGACAATATTATTTTTCATAATTTTCTAAATATTTAAGCGCTTTATATCAGCTCCTAATTGCTGTAACTTTTCCTCAATGCATTCGTAGCCACGATCAATATGATAAATTCTATCTACACAAGTCTCACCTTCAGCTATGAGTCCTGCAATAACAAGACTCGCAGAGGCTCTCAAATCAGTCGCCATCACAGGCGCTCCTTTAAGCTTACTTTGCCCACTAACGTATGCTGTGTTTCCAAAAATGGTTATGTCAGCACCCATCCTATTCATCTCATGTGCCTGAATAAGCCTATTTTCAAATACATTTTCCTTAACTATAGACTTGCCATCCGCTATAGCATTTAATGCAGTAAATTGAGCTTGCATATCCGTAGGAAATCCTGGATAAGGTGCAGTTTCAATATCACTAGCGCAAGGTCTTCTGCCATTCATATCTAGCTCTATCCAATCTTCTCCCTTTTTTATCGAGGCTCCCATTTCTTCCAATTTATTTAATACCGATTCCAAATGCTCGGGTATAACATCTCGCAATCGTAAATTACCACCTGTCGCAGCAGTTGCAACGAGATAAGTTCCCGCCTCTATACGATCTGGCATTACGTCATAACTGCAGCCTGAAAGCGAATCTACTCCTTCAATTTCTATGACATTTGTGCCATGTCCAGAAATATTTGCCCCCATCTTAATAAGGCAAGTAGCGAGATCCACTACCTCGGGCTCACGTGCCGCATTTCTTAATCGAGTCTTACCTTTTGCCAAAGTAGCTGCCATCATGAGATTTTCTGTGCCACCTACCGTAATTCCATCAAAACAAATATCTGCACCTAACAGACCATCAGACGCAATAGCTGTTATATAACCGTCCTCTACGGAAATTTGAGCTCCCATTGCTTCGAAACCTTTCAAGTGCAAATCAACAGGCCGACTTCCTATAGCACATCCACCGGGGAAAGAAACTTTGGCTTGTCCAAAGCGAGCAAGGAGTGGCCCCATCACAAGAATAGATGCTCTCATAGTCTTAACAAGTTCGTAAGGAGCAGAGAGACTGTTAAGCTCTCTGGTATCAATTTCGATTCTCATCTTCTCATCTACAGTCAGACTCGCTCCCAGGCATCCCAAAAGCTCTATCATCGTAGTAATATCATTTAAATGAGGGAGATTACCTACCGTAACTGGTCGATCCGTTAACAAAGTCCCCGCTAAAATTGGCAGTGCTGCATTTTTAGCGCCAGAGCTACGTAACTCGCCACTTAGTACTTTTCCACCACTAATTAAAAGTTTTTCCAAGTTTCTGTTTCAACCTTATAAATTTAATTTAAAGTAGCCCATTCATCAGGAGTATGCGCCTTAATAATGACTGCATGTATTGATCCATTTGCAATATATTCTCCTAAAACTTTATAAACTAATTGCTGCCTCGCCACAGCTCGCAAACCAGAAAACTGCTTACTTACGATCGTGATGTGAAAATGGCCGTCATTCTTTTCCACATGAACATTAGAATCTTCAAATTCTGCTTTAAGCAATAACGAGATTTGATCGGCTTCCATCTAAATAATCGCTCCATTAATAATTCAACAAAAAAACCCAGACTTTTTTACTCCTCTAATATCCAGTTAGAGATGACTTTATCCAGGTCTCCATCATTTTCTAATACTGCTGCCTCAAATTGACTCCTAAAAATCTGACCCAGATTAACCTCCTCTACAATCATATTTCGAAGCTTCCAAGACCCGTCTTTAGTTTTTCGCATTTGATAAACAACCACATACGGTTCTGGCTTTTCACTGTATATAAATTGCCTAACAGAGACTTTGGTTTTTTCTAGTGCAATTTCAGAAGTAAAATCTAATTCTATACGCGATCCTCCAAAGGCGAGCAAACCTTTACTATATGTACGCACCAAACTTTCTCGCACAACTTCTGAAAAGCGATCCAACTGAGCTTTAAGTGTTTTTCTGCCTGACTCATCCAAATCACGATATCTAGCACTCGTGGCATAGCGTCCCATTACTCCTCGCGCGAATCCACGAAAATCTACAAAGTCATTTAATTCCCCTTTAATAGACTGATAATATTTTTCGGGATTATCGTGGTAATAATTTCTAGCATCACGGACAATATTCATAACTCGATCAGTGGCCGAAGCAACCACTAACCTAGGATCAGAATTTTCACTTTCGGCTAGAGACATCAATGGAATTGCGCAACCGAAGAAGAGAAAAATGACCAAATCTTTTTTATTCACTGAATCCTCCTAAAAAGGAATTTTATTGTAATCGCTCGACCAACTACTCTTCCTCTGTATAATAACAGGCATCAAAAAAAACTTATATTGTGCCTAGCGCAGCAAAAACAGCCTTATCAGTTACATAAATTCCCTATCATTCGCTCACTTTAGCAGGAAAAATAAAGATATGTTGATTGGATTAGCGATTATAGTTGGATTCATTGTGTTAGTTTTCAGCTCGGATCTTTTCGTTAAAGGAGCTGCAGCGATCGCACAAAATTTTGGGGTTAGTCCTACTCTAGTAGGTCTGACCATAGTTTCAATAGGCACATCTTCACCAGAGATTTTGGTTTCTTTTTCTGCTGCTATAACCGGAGCTGGAGAACTCGCAATCGGCAACGCTGTGGGTTCAAATATTGCAAATATCGGTCTTGTTTTAGGTGCGACCTTATGCCTTTGTTCTATAAAAGTTGCAAGAGTTTATCTGCAGCTCGAAATCCCAATTCTCTTATCAATAACAGCTTTAGCTGCAGTACTAATTATCGATTTTGAATTGTCTTCAACAGATTCAATCTTAATGCTCGCCGCTCTATTCTTAGCAATGTATATAATAGTTAAGAAAAGACTTGCCTATGTTGCAATTAAACCGAATTCGCATAACAATAATATAGAAGAATTGAGCAGACTGAAGGCTAGTATTTTTTTTCTGATCGGACTCGTTCTCTTGATAGTCAGTTCTAGACTGCTAGTTTGGGGTGCGACTGAAGCAGCCATGCTTCTTGGAGTTTCTGAATTAGTAATTGGTTTGACGATAGTTGCTGTAGGAACCAGCCTACCAGAACTAGCTGCCTCCATTGCGAGCGCCTTAAAAAATCATCCTGACTTAGCATTTGGTAACGTAATTGGTTCCAATATCTTTAATTTACTTGCTGTCATGCCAATTCCTGGATTGATACAATCGCTGTCCCTTAACAAAGATTTTTTGTATCGTGATTTTTTTACAATGAGTTTGCTAACTCTGATACTTTCCGGATTTGTTTATGCCAGCAGTATAAAACTTAACGCAAATTGCTCAGTAGTTCTTGGAAGAAAAATTGGTTCCATATTTGTTGGGGCCTATGTTTTATACTATTACTATCTTTATATATCTATATAACCAGGGTGGAAAAATGAGTTTTCATAAGGCTTCTAATCACTCTTTTCAAAATGCCGCCCTGCGAACCATATCGATAGAGACAGAAGCTATTTCAGCTCTAACATCAAGAATCGACGAAACCTTCGACGCTGTTTGCGAACTAAT
>CAJXCR010000111.1 GCA_913051825.1 uncultured Halieaceae bacterium | reverse complement strand
CTCGCACTTGCGCGGCCGAGTGCCACGTCGTACCACTGGTTAGCTTGTTTCTCTCTAGAATAATAGTATCGCTCATACCCATTTTGGCTAGGTGATATAGCGTAGAACAGCCCATTATACCGCCACCAATGACGACGACGGATGCATGGGGGGGGAGGTTGTTGTCTTTCATCGACTTGATTCCTTGACGAATCCTGAAATATATATTTCACTAATTACTCTAAATGTAAGGAACGCAACAATAAATTGTCTCAAGCATATCCCATCAATTTAATGGATCTGCCATCCGAACGATTAAGAGCACTAGGTTCGCAATTCTTCTCCTCCCATGTAGTGCTAGTTGTTTTTTTAGAGACGCTTATTGATATTGTTGTACGTGCGAAAGGTAGTGAGGCGCAGGGATAATTTGCCGCGATAGAATGGCAAAATCACATTTTAAATGAGTATTGGCAGGAAGATCTTGCCACCAATAAAGGAGAAACAAATTATGAAAAACTTTTTTAAGACCGCTGTAAGTGGTCTGGCATTGGCGGCTATGTCCGTGGGAAGTGTCAGCGCTCAGTGCACAAATGATGTTTGGAACAAGGTAATGTCTAGCGGCAAAATTGTAATTGGTGTTAAGGCGGATTACAAACCTTGGGGGTTTCGCGATGACAGCGGAAATCTTGTTGGTATGGAGATCGATATGGCCATGGATGTTGCCGCCAAAATGGGCGTTGAGGCTGAATTGGTTCCTGTACAATCCTCTAATCGTATGCAGTTTCTGGAACAGGGCAAAATCGACATGATGATCGCGACAATGTCAGACCGTGCGGATCGCCGCAAGATCGTTGGAATTCCGGGACCAAACTACTATACCTCTGGTACTAACATAATGGCGCCGAAGGCGCTTGGTTTTACCTCTTGGGAAGACCTGCGCGGCAAAAAGGTTTGCGGAAAGCAAGGTGCATTTTATAATCAGATAACAGAAGAGCGCTATGGCGTTGAAATCATGGCTTTCACTGGGAATGCTGAGGCCAAGCAGGCATTGAGAGATCGAAAATGCGTCGCATGGGTTTATGACGACAGCTCTATCGGCTCCGACTTGAGTTCCGGCAACTGGGATGAGTTTGAAATGCCATTGGCGTCAGAAGACGACAATCCTTGGGGTCTTGGCGTCCCACTTAATGAAGCCAGCTGTGTTTTTGGTAACTTTATGTCCGGAATGCAGTATAACTGGCATCGCGACGGCTCACTTATAGCATTGGAGGAAAAGTGGGGCATAAAGCCAACAGCTTTCCTAAAAATGCAGAACGAGCGTAATAGTGACTGGATTAAATAATTCACACTAATAATCTGACGCCCCTCTACACTGGTTGTGGAGGGGCGCTTCGGAATTGAACCTAATGGAAGAGTACTTTCGACAATTGGCGGAGACAGCACCGCGTTGGAACTTCATATGGATGTATGAAGATCGCCAACAGGGCAAAATATTGTCCGGCATTTGGATGACACTCAAACTGAGCGTCATGTGCCTAATCTTTTCTGTGGTCATTGGGGTTGTGGGGGCATGGATGCAAGGCGCGCCCTCACGCATTGTGCGAGCAATTGTTCAGGCATATATCCAATTTTTCCGCAATACACCGCCCATGGTGCAACTTTTATTCTTTTACTTTGCACTGGGCCAATTCACTCCTTTCGTTGTCGGTGATGATGGATGGAGCGTAGAGCCAATTATTTCAAATGTTGGCTGGGCAATCGTTTCACTTTCCATGTTTGCAGGAGCCTTTAATGTAGAGATCTTTCGAGCTGGCATGGAAGCAGTTCCCGAGAGTACAGTTGAAGCCTCTGAGTCCCTGGGCTTTTCGCGCCTACAAACCTACATTTACGTTGTGTTACCGTTAGCCTTCCGTGTTTGTCTCCCGGCGCTTAACAATAATCTAGTCAATCTGGTCAAAACCACGACCCAAGCCTTTGCGATTGCCGTGCCTGAGCTTCTCTATCACTCTGTCACGATCTGGAACGATTATCCTTCGGCCCAATATCCAACCATGCTGTTGGTTTTCGTAGCCTATGTGGGATTAGTTGCGATACTTGTATTTGGCATGTCTCGATGGGAACGATCCATTAAGATTCCGGGATACGGCATATGAAGCGAATATCTGGCATAAATACGCCTTTAAAAGGCGGAATGGCGGTGCTAAAACCTTTTGATATCAATGCTCTTAGCCCAGACGGCTATATCTTCACACGCTGGCTCGCAGCTCTGCCGTGGTGGACTCCACTGGTGATGTTAGCGATCATTTGGGGCTACCCCACTATCGCTTATGCCCAATCGGGCCTCTCTATTTATGACGCCTTTGATGCTCTGTGGCGATGGATGCCATTCCTGCTCGTCTCGGGTTTTTCGTTTAATGTTTTGATATCATTTTGGACGCTGCTAATTGGGACTGTTGCAGGGGTGGCATTGGGGCTGGGACAGATCTCAACTTTTGGTCCCTTGCGCGCATTTTCATGGTTTATAACGCAGCTTTTTCGTAATTCGCCTTGGCTGGTGATCTTATTTATTGTGCTACTAGCGCTACCCTTTGAATTTACACTGTTTGGTCAGACCATCCGCGTGCCCGACTGGATGAAAGGGGTCTTTGGCTTAAGCTTACCCATAATGGCAAATATCTCGGAAATTGTGCGCGGGGCGGTTCAATCTGTACCAACGGCACAATGGGAGGCGGCAGAAAGCTTGGCTTTTAGTCGCCGTCAAATACTGTGGCAGATTATTCTTCCACAGTGCTTCAAACGCATGCTGCCACCATGGATGAACTGGTACGCTATTCTGACTATGGCTACGCCCTTATGCAGCTTGTTAGGGATTGAGGAAATTATTACCCTGAGCCGACAAGCAATGGAGTCAGAAGACAACCAGCCTGAACTCTTAGTACCGTTCTATGGCTTTGCATTATTGTTATTCTTTGTCTACTGCTACCCGATCGCACGGTTAACCATGCGTCTGGAGCGTCATTATGCTGTGAAATTATGAGATTAATATTATGACTTGGACTGCTGAAAAACCTATTGTTTCTCTAAAAGACGTGCGTAAGAGCTTTGGTACATTGGAGGTTCTAAAAGGAGTTTCGATTGACGTTATGAAGGGTGAGGTGATTTGTATCATTGGCCCTTCGGGTTCAGGGAAATCTACCCTGATCCGCTGCATAAATGGGCTTAACGACATTCAGGGTGGATCGATTTTTGTTCAAGGTAAAGAGGTCCATGCCACTAATCTGGATAAGCTTGAACTACGTAAGAAGGTCGGAATGGTGTTTCAGCAATACAACCTTTTCCCACATAAAACAGCGCTCCAAAATGTTATGATGGCCCCACTAAAAGTACTCAAGGAAAACAAGACTGACGTGGAGTCGCGCGCGCGACAACTGATCAAGAAGGTAAGGTTGGAAGGCAAAGAAGACAGTTACCCAGGAGAGCTATCTGGAGGACAACAGCAACGCGTTGCCATTGCTCGGTCTTTGGCGATGAATCCAGAAGTGATGTTATTCGATGAAGTGACGGCCGCGCTTGATCCTGAAACAGTAAAAGAAGTGTTAGTCACTATCCGCGAGCTGGCAGAAGACGGCATGACATGCATACTTGTAACTCACGAAATGGGATTTGCCCGTGAGGTTGCAGATCATATTTATTTCACAGACCGTGGTGTAATTGTGGAGCATGGACCTCCCAAAACGTTTTTTGACGACGCTCAGGATCCAAGGACTAAGGAGTTCCTTGGGCAAATTCTATAAAAAGACTCTATAATCTGCATTTTGTATTATGAGATGCGACCGAACCGTCTAAAATAGTTTTTTACCTATCACAAACAGCCTTGCTACCCTGCTGTGCGCAGGCCCACATGCGTGTCATATTTAAGCAAATAAATTAAGATTTGTGAGGGCAAATTTACGGCTGCCATTTAATTCGTGGTTCACGAATAAGTTTACTGTTGTCAATCATTCCAAATTGGACTTAGCCCGTCAACTAGATAGTCCATACAAATAGACGGGGCAACCTTTTTATAATCCTCTATCGTCTTCACTTCTGGACGTTCTTCCCGAAATTTTTTCAAAAATATTCTAGCGTTCTCAAAATCTCCCAGATGGACATAGATCGCTGCCCTCCAACCATTATAACGACTGTGCGAACCCCTATCATACAAGATATTGCACCACTCTAAGCTCTTATTAGAGTCACCCATTGCCATGTATAGAAACGGCATTAATCCCTCGTATCCTCTCCTGCCAATTGGATTCATTTCCATTGCTCTTAATAGATAATATTCTGCTTCTTCAAAGCGCTTTTCATTACATAGAGCCCAGCCATAGTCATTATTCGAGCCATCGTGGCTTGGGTTTAGATCCAATGCCTGTCTGGCATATTTCAATCGCTGTGGGTAATCTTTTTTTAAATTAAAAGATCTACTATACATTGCTACGGCTTCAGGATTATTGGGGTCGATAGAATAAGCTTTGAAAGACAGATTATGAAATAATAGCTCGTTTTCTTTCCTTTGATGTTGATGCACAGACATAAATAGGTTCCCATAAATGCGTCGAGCTTTGAGAACATAAGCATCACATAAATCTGGATCCTTAGCTATTGCGCTATCGCAAAGTTCGAAAAATACCTTGTTTTCATCTTCATCTGGATCGTCACCAGCCCATGTCTGATTATATATTGCCAGTGCTTTCAAGTAATTGTCCCAAGCAGACAATGATGAAGGCGATTTAGTTCTTATGCGTTCATGCTCTTTGCCTTTAAGAGCTGGAAAAATTAATGTCGCCACCTCCTGTGATACCTCGTCTTGCACCTCGAAAATATCGTCTAATGAGCGATCCCAACGTTTAGACCAAAGTTGTTGATCATCCTTTGAGTCTAACAAGTTTGCTGTAATCCGTATCTTGTTGCCACCTTTGCGTACGCTGCCCTCAACGATATAATCTGCCCCCAATCGCTGGCCCAGTTCTGATGGTTTAATTTCTTGTCCTTTGAAGCTAAAGGTAGAGTTTCTAGCAATAACTGGAAAAGATTTCCAAGAAGAGAGATTAGCAATTATATCCTCTGTAACCCCGTCAACAAAGTACTCTTGTTCTTCATCGTTGGTCATGTTTTTGAATGGCATTACAGCAATTGTTGGCGGCTTACTTTCAATTATTTCGCTTGACTCAATTGAAGAACCTAAGATCCGCGGTTCTAAACCTTCTATGATCAAGTCATAAGCATGTAATACAGTATTTTTAATTTTTTGAGTACCTAGGTCAGTAAAATCAAATGCCACTTTTTTATTCGCAAAATCATATATTGATTTTGACAAAGACACCCCCCCTGCTTGGCTTAATGCTTCCAGCCGTGCAGCATTATTTACCCCCTCACCGTAAAGGTTTGTCCCCTCTGCAATAACGTCACCGACATTAAGACCAACGCGGAACTGCATCTGTAAGTCTTTTGATATAGAAAGATTACGTTTACTAATCATTTGCTGAAATTCAGCAGCACAATTTACTGCACTTACTGCACTTTGGAATTCAGCAAGAACTGAATCTCCGGCTGTATTAAAAATACGAGCATCATATTTCTTGAAAAGTTGGTTCATGATCTGACGACAGGCCCGAAGACTGATCAGTGTAGAATTCTCATTCTTTTCCATTAGCGTACTAAAACTAACAACATCTGTCACAAATATAACTGCGATTTTACGCACAATCTGATCTTCAGTCACCTAAGTTCTCCTTAGATACGAATAATGTTTGGCCAAAAAGCTATAAAATCCAAAAGGGCAAATGGTGTATAACACAGAAGTATCTCTCAAGTACAAGGAAATAGATCATTCAGATATTCAGAATATGGCCTATCTTACAGCTAAACTCAAACATGCTGTTTCCGGCGAAGATATCAGTTGCAGTCGATTTTTATAATATTAGTGGAGAAGCATAATTTTAGAATTATAAATCATTATTTTGAATTTCAGTTTTTATGGAACCCAAAACAAGCTATTTATTTAATAACATGCCCAAGAAGCCGCTATAATCGAAATTCCTAACACCTATTACCGGCCAACCACATCCAGCAAATTACTGTAAATATTATTGCTTTGTTCACCATGTAATGTAAGCTCATATTATGCGGAAGACTTCAACTCGTTACAAACTTTATGGCATACCTTTCTTAGGTTCTATGGCTATTGAATTACTTATGGAAGAGGCTGAAATAAAATATGACATTATTTTTCCAACTCCAGAGGAAAGAAACTCTGTAGAATTTAAAAAGATTTCGCCTAAGGGATTAGTACCTGTTTTGATTACCCAAAGTGGGCAATCTATTTTTGAAGGACCTGCAATTATTAATTTTCTCCTAGAAACACATCATACCAATTTAATAGCCCCTATTGGCAACCCAGATAGAGCTAC
>CAJXCR010000110.1 GCA_913051825.1 uncultured Halieaceae bacterium | reverse complement strand
TTCTGATGATTTAAATGTAGAGAAAGAAATGCACGATACTGATTGGGAAGCTAACCTTCCTAGCGATTTGCCTGTCGATGTACAGTGGGAAGATCTTATTCCTACATCTGCTCCACCTCCATCTTCAACAGAGTTTTACGAACAAAATCGATCCGAGATCACTGAAGAATCCCTTAAAGATTATCTATTGTGGCAACTGAATTTAACACGTTTTAGTGATTCTGATCGTCTTATTGCCCTTACAATTATTGACGCTATAGATTCAAACGGCAGATTAATCTTGTCTCTAGAAGAAATACATAATTCTTTAGATCCACAGCTAGAAATAGAGACGGATGAAATAAATGCTGTCTTGCATCGATTGCATCATTTTGATCCTCCCGGAGTATTTGCCAAAGATTTAACTGAATGCCTATTAATACAGCTTCAACAGCTCGACAAAGACAAAGAATGGCGAGAAGAAGCTATTACGTTATTGACAAGATATTCGGAGCAACTTTCATCTTCTGACTACTCTCAAATCACAAGGAGGATGCGTTTAAGTAAGGAATCACTTAGAAAAGTACTTTGTCTAATTCAAAATTTAAATCCAAATCCTGGTGACAATTTTTCTGGGAAGGATACCGAGTATATTATCCCTGACGTATATGTGTCTTGTCATAAGGGAAGGTGGATAGTAGAACTAAATCCTGAGATCGCCCCTAAATTAAAAATCAATAGCGTCTACGCAGAAATGATGCGAGTTTCTAAGAAAGATAGTGAAGATCATGCTTACATCAAAGAAAATCTGCAAGAAGCAAAATGGTTTATAAAAAGTCTCGAGAGTCGCAACACAACACTAATGAAAGTAGCAAAAGAAATTGTCCTGAGACAGCGCAAATATCTAGAATACGGGGAAGAGGCTATGCAACCTCTAATATTAGGAGATATTGCTAACGCCATTAATATGCACGAATCGACAATATCCCGAGTCACAACTAGGAAATATATGCATACTCCTAGAGGGGTTAAAGAATTGAAATATTTTTTCTCAAGTCATGTTTCAACAATTTCTGGCGGAGAGTGCTCATCAATCGCAATTAGAGCACTGATCAAGAAACTGGTTGCCGCTGAAAATTCTCGCAAGCCTCTAAGTGATAATCGAATTACACAAATATTAAATGAGCAAGGGATCGACATCCGAAGAAGGACAGTAGCTAAATATCGTGACGCTTTACTCATAGCACCATCAAATGAGAGAAAGAGACTTATTTGATGGAATTAGTAATTGTCCTTAGTAAATTTTTGTGACCAAAAGGACTCAGATATGCAAATTAATTTAAGCGGCCATCATGTAGATATTAGTGAAGCTCTAAGGAACTACGTGGAAAGTAAATTTATTCGACTTCAGAGACATTTCGATCAAATCACCCATACCGATGTTCTATTAATTGTGGAAAATTCAATACAAAAATCTGAAGCTAAGATACAGGTATCTGGAGCAGAAATATTTGCTGCAGCGGAATCAGAAAATATGTATATCGCTATAGATCTTATGACCGACAAACTCGATAGACAATTAATTAAATTTAAAGAAAAAGCTCGGGGACACTGATTTCACCATATGAATATATTTAGCGAATTGATAACACCAGAAAGAACTCTTTTCAAGATATCAGGTAGGAGCAAAAAACGCATCTTTGAAGTTTTAGCTTCTGCGTTCAGCCTTGGTGTGACAGAAATTTCGACTAAAGAAGTATATGAAGGTCTTTTGGAACGCGAGAGACTGGGCAGTACTGGATTAGGAATGGGGGTAGCCATTCCTCATTGTCGGGTAGAGTCTTGTATTGCTCCCATGGGAGTTCTAGCTTCATTAGATCATGAAATAGATTTCGACTGCTCAGATGGACATCCAGTTAATCTATTATTTGCTTTGATCGTCCCATATGATGCTCACCAAGATCACTTGGACATACTTTCTGAAGTTGCAAAATTATTCTGCCAGGAAAATTTTTGCGGGGATCTTAGAACAGCAAAAAGCTCCCTCGAAATGCATCTAATATCCACTAACTGGAAATAAGCCCATGGAATTCGTTGTAATTAGCGGCTGCTCAGGATCGGGGAAAAGTACAGCATTGCATCAGTTGGAAGATGAAGGATATTACTGTATTGATAATATTCCTATTGGTTTAATCTCTGATCTAGTGAGAGAAACTAGAGATGGATGCTTCAGAAACTATCGTGGGGTGGCCGTTTGCATAGATCTTCGCACCGTAACAAAGAAACGCACTCCTTTTAAAGATCTAGTCGATCAATTAGCTGTAGCCGAGAAGACTAGAGTCCTTTTTCTAGATGCTGGGAACGAGAAATTAGCTCAGCGATTTAGCGAGACAAGGAGACCACACCCGTTAATTACCAAAAATCTCTCATTGATAGAAACTATAAAGATTGAAAGAGAGCTTCTTGAGCCAATTGTAATGTCAGCCTCTATGCTGATAGATACCAGTCAAATGAGCGTGCATGACCTAAGAAATAATATTAAAGAAAGATTTCTAAATTTACCCGCTGGAGAAACATCTTTATTATTTCAATCTTTTGGATTTAAGCGAGGTACCCCTTCTGATGCAGATATGGTATTTGATGCTAGAATTCTACCTAATCCATACTGGATTCCAAAGCTTAGAGACAATAGTGGCAAACATCCTGAGATAGTTGAATTTATGGGATCTCATGAAATAACACACAAATTTTTTAATCAAATTACGAACTTTCTAGACAATTGGCTTCCTCTCTATAGAAATGGATCGAGGAGTTACCTGACGGTAGCGGTTGGCTGCACAGGAGGCAGGCATCGCTCCGTATACCTGATAGACCGGCTGTTTTCTCATTATGAATCTGAAATAAAAAATCTATCTATCACACATAGAGATTTAAAAAAGCATGCCGGAGAATGATCAGATCCAAGATTAAAATTGTCAACAAACTCGGACTACATGCCCGTGCGGCCGCCAAATTTGCAAAATGCGCTAGCCGATTTTCAAGCACCATTGAAATCGGTAACAAAGAACGTATGGTAGATGGGAAAAGCATTATGAGTGTAATGACACTGGCTGCTGGCAGAGGAACCATACTTCAATTGAGTATAACGGGCAGTGATGAAGAAGCAGCTAATTCAGAATTGACTGAACTTGTGAAAAGCTATTTTGGGGAGAAAGACTAAAGACATTCATTAACCACATTCACTAAAAATTGCCATCATCCTTATGTGGAGTGAAACCTAACTTTTTCAGCTATGTCAGATAATATTATTAGATCACTGGAGCAACTTGACCATATATCTTCAATTCTAGATAGAGGCACCTTAGGACAAGTCCGCCTAACAATAAGCAGCCTAGCGCCTTTTGATATTGCTTATCTACTAGAATCATCACCACCAAAACATCGACATGTTCTCTGGCGACTAATTGAAGGACCACTTCAAGGAGAAGTGCTTAACGAACTCCCTGACGAATTAAGCTCTACTTTTCTAAAAGAAATGGATCCTCAAGAAGTAGCTCTTATAACCGCAGGATTGGATGACGATGATGTGGCCGATATTTTACATCGACTTCCTGAAAGCGTTACATCTGAAGTACTTAGAGCTATGGATCAGCAGCATCGAACTCGACTCGAAGCCGTCATGTCCTATCCAGACGATACAGCGGGCGGACTAATGAATACCGATGCGATAACAATACGAGCTGATATAACTTTGGAAGTGGTACTTAGATTTTTACGAAGAAGAGAAATCATTCCTGAAATGACCGACAATCTGATTGTTGTAACTCGCAATGATTCATATATTGGACTTCTTCCTTTGAAGACAATATTGGTTTCTGAACCAAATTGCTCCGTAAGAGAAATGATGATCACAGACAGAGGAAGCATTCCAGTTGAAATGAAGGATGATGACGTTGCAAGATTATTTGAAAGAAATCACTGGATTTCTGCACCTGTTATAGACAAAAACAATATCTTCCTTGGACGAATAACGATAGATGATGTGGTCGACGTTATTCGCGACGACGCCGACCATTCTCTAATGTCGATGGCCGGACTGGATGAGTATGAAGATACATTTTCGCCCATAAAGGGAACAGCTCCTAGACGCGCCATATGGCTAGGAATTAATCTTTTCACAGCTCTTATAGCGTCTTCGATGATCAATATTTTCCAAGGAACGATAGAAAAAGTAGTGGCTCTCGCTGTACTTATGCCAATTGTAGCCTCGATGGGAGGTATTGCAGGAACTCAAACCCTTACTGTTCTGATAAGAGGAATGGCAATGGGAACGGTTTCTAGGAATAATCAAGGCTGGTTGATAAGTCGTGAAGCAACTATTGGCGTTATTAATGGTGTTTTGTGGGCACTAACTATCTCTGTCATAGCGTCTGTCTGGTTTGCAGATTGGCTGATTGGCTTAATTATTGCCATTGCTATGTTCATTAACCTACTAACCGCTGGAATCGCTGGCGCTATTTTACCGGTATTACTTAAAAACTTCCGAATAGACCCCGCTTTAGCGGGAGGAGTAATACTCACAACAATTACAGACGTGGTGGGTTTCGTCTCATTCTTAGGGCTTGCAACTATTTTCTATGCTTAAGATGTTAGGCTTGTCTTAACTTTTTGTGATTTTATTAAACCTGCACAGAGTCCATCAAAATTTCTCAATAAAAATCTAACGACTACCCTTACCTATATCAGACTTTTCCAATTTTTTGGTCTCATCAGAACTATTATCAAATACCTTATTTAACTCTATTATCGGTTTGTTTAGAGTGCCAGATACAGTGTATGTGCCACTTGAAAAGCGATCGACATCAGATTCAAACACTTTACTGGCAACATATACACCTGCAGCAACTGGAATGAATGCTGAACCCGCCGCAAGGCCAGCTATCCACGGTAAATTTTCAGCGACAGGAAGTGTAACTATCAATTCGCCTCCTAGCATGCTGTCTCCTATGGGGCCTCCTTTATTAGACAAATCTATTTCACCTGAGTAGCTGAAAGCACTGCCTGATCCAGACATTTCAAAAACTGGAATTTCAATTTTTGATTCTTCTAACTTGAGGTCAGTAGTCAACCTATTAAAAGGAACACCTGAATCGAATATATGCGACAAACTAAGCTGCTCCAGCAAATCGACCAGGTCTAGTATTGAAATTATTCTCAGCGCATTAGATGCGCCAGATGAAACCTCTAAAAAACTACCACTTCCCAAGTTTAAATTAATTTCACCTATAGCATCACGAATTTTGAAATCTCTAATTCCTCCTTGCCAAGATAGATCAAGATTCGCAGTTCCATTATCAGTCATAACAAAAGGCTCATAACCAAAATAATCGAATGTAGAGGCCAGATCCTCCAACTTTAGGTTAGCAAAAATTCTTGTCTTTCCTTCATTTTCAAAACTGGTTGATAAACTTGCTGGTTCCACAGTGTCGAATGCTAAACCAATCAAATTACCTTTAACATCTGTAACAGTCAGAGCGCGCTCACTACTCTCTAGCACAAATGCTAGACTTCCAATGTGAAAATCTTTTTTTAAGATCTCGTCAATGGTCACTTCTATTGTTTTTGGATTCTCTTCATGAATTCTTGAAACATTAGAAGGCAAGTTTATGGAAGAAAGTTCGGAAAAATCGATTTTATCAAGATGCGCTTTAATAATCTTATCATTTAGAGAGATAACACCTTTCATCCAATGCGAATCATTGCGAAAAAAATGTCCAGTTTTAGTACTCCAGTAATCTAAATTCAAAGAATTGACGGACAATCCAAAAAATAGCAAATGAGAAATTTCTAAATCATCTACAACAAAATCTATAGTAGATCGTGTCTCAGTAGCTCCAAATGATTTTGATGACTTTAAATTTCGCGCGAAGTACTTCTCATAAAATAATTTCCATTCGTCCACATCAAGAGAATTTATTGCGCCAGAAATAGTAAATTTCCCTTCCTCTGGATATCTTTTTAGGTTCCGAGATTCTAGCCATGCTGATTCTATCCAGTTCCCTAAATTTAATTGTGGTTTTAAAAATTTAAGATTACTGCCTTTAAAACCCCTTTCTCCAAGTGAAACATCAAGACTAATACCAGATTCAAGCCATAAATGAGCTATGTTGATAGAACTCTGAGGCATCCAGAAGCCTCTTAACTCTATATCTTTTTCAGCAGACTTACCCCAGGGCTTAGGCAAGTCTAGAGTCACACCTTTTAATTGAGAATTAAAATTAAAGGTCGGCCTCAAGCCAGGCAAAGCTCTAAATACCAATTCGACTTCAGTGCTGCCTTCAGCAAATGCCATACTTTCTGTATCAAGCCAATTCGTAAATTTAGATAATTCTATTTTAGTGATAAAATTCGCCCTAATCCCTTTAACTCCTTCACCAATCCTCTCAGGCTCACTCAATAATGAAATTTCTTCATGATTTGGTATCCAAGAATT
>CAJXCR010000109.1 GCA_913051825.1 uncultured Halieaceae bacterium | reverse complement strand
TCTAGTGGTTGTTCTGGGACATAGAATCCTAACTTATACATCTTCTGAACTCATCTGCTGTGCATAAAATTCGTTTGCAAAGTCTTCAAGAGTCTCATTGCAAATCGCAGTACGTATCCTTTGCATGTGCTCCTGATAAAAATGTACATTGTGTATAGTATTTAGAGTAGAACCTAGAATCTCATTACATTTGTCCAGGTGATGGAGATAACCCCTACTAAAGTTCGCACAGGTATAACAAGAACAATCTGCATCGACTGCTATATCGCTATCTTTATGCCTGGCATTTCGAATTTTCAGATCCCCCCTAGAGGTAAATAAATATCCATTACGAGCATTTCGGGTTGGTAGCACACAATCAAACATGTCCACACCAAGCTTAACTGCCTCTAACAGATCAGATGGTGTTCCAACACCCATCAGGTATCTTGGGTGATCCACTGGTAGCTGAGATATTACGTGTTCCAGTATTTCGAATAACTCGCTCTTGCTCTCGCCGACGGACAAGCCACCTATGGCATATCCATCAAAACCTATCTCCTGTATCTTGGACAATGAAATATCGCGCAACTTAGGAAACATGCCGCCCTGAACTATCCCAAAAAGAGCTGAAGAACTTTCTCCGTGCGCAATTTTACTTCTTTCTGCCCACCTCGCTGATAAGTACATTGATCTTTCTGCAGTTTCAAAAGTAGCCGGATATGGTGTGCAATCATCGAATATCATGACCACATCACTACCAAGTACCGATTGGATTTTAATAGATTCTTCTGGACCAAGAAAAACCTTATCACCATTTACAGGAGAGCTAAACGTAACACCCTCCTCCGAAATGCTGCGCATCTTACCTAAACTAAATACCTGAAAACCACCAGAATCAGTTAAAATAGGCCGATCCCATCCAATAAATTTGTGGAGACCGCCACTAGCCTCAATTATTTCAGGACCTGGCCTCAAACCAAGATGAAATGTATTTCCCAAGATAATTTCAGAACCTGTCTCCAATATTTGATGTGGAGTCATCCCCTTAACTGATCCATATGTGCCTACGGGCATAAATGCCGGTGTCTGAACGTTTCCCCGAGAAAAATTAAGTTCGCCTTTCCTCGCTTTTTTTTCATTTTTGGATAAATGGAAAAATTTACTGCCTGACTCTTCCATTAAGAATCCTTCCAACTGGATCGTCCTATAAACATTGCATCTCCATAACTAAAAAATCGATAGCGATTTAAGATGGCATTGTGGTAAGCATCTAGAACCTTTTCTCTCCCTGCGAATGCGCTCACCAGCATTAGCAAGGTTGAGCGAGGTAAATGAAAGTTGGTTAGCAAGGCATCGACACACCGAAAAACATATCCTGGATAAATAAATATTTCGCTCTCTCCAGTAAATCCACCCTCTAGATTGTCGAAGTCTACCGTCTCTAATGCGCGAACAGCAGTAGTTCCTATTGCAATAACTCTTCCACCACGTTTTTTTGTCTCTTGAATCTCATAAGACACACTCTCGTCAATATGAATCTTCTCCATATGCATTACGTGATCATCAGGACACTCCACTCTAACTGGTTGAAACGTTCCGCTACCCACATGGAGAGTTATTTCAGTCATGCGCACGCTACTATTTTTAATCTTATCCAGTAAGTCTTTTGTAAAATGCAATCCCGCCGTCGGCGCCGCAATGGCTCCATCGATCTTTGCAAATACTGTTTGATATCGATCACTATCGCTAATTTCGCTGTCACGATCTATATATGGAGGAAGAGGGACATGGCCTATCTGATCCATCACCTCTGCTACAGTGGCGTCACCTACTACTTTAAGGACAAACAATCCTTGATCTTCACCTTCGACTAGAAGTTTGTGCCCGCTACTAGGACCATTTTTTCTAATATCTAGATCAAAAATACTATTTATCTTGTTGCGCCTGCTGCTTTTGAGGTGCGCTAAGATTCGACTTCTATCTAACACTCTCTCTACTAAGATCTCAACCCTGCCTCCTGTGCTTTTTTTTGCCCACAGCCTGGCTGGGATAACCCGCGTGTTATTAAAAACCAAAAGATCATCAGGACATAGTAGCGATGGAAAATCTGAAAACGAAAGATGCTCAATACCAGATTTCCTGGCATTAAGACTTAAAAGCCTACTTTCCCCTCGAACTGCTGGTGGTCTCTGAGCAATAAGATCCGCGGGTAGTGAATAATCAAAGTCACTAGTCTTCATTTTGAGCAACATGGCTTAACAAAATAAATTACTAGAATCATAGACTCCACTTAAGACTGAGCAAAAGTCTAGCATTTAATTGTGGAAAGACAGTCAGCGAACTAGATTAGTCCGTACTTTCGTCCGAACCTGTGCCATCTTCTTTAGGAGCTGGCTCTTCAACTGGCACCTCCGATTGCTCTTCAATTGCAGAAGAATTATCGGATACGGCGTCATCACTATCGACAATTTGCTCACCTTCGGTTTGTTCAGCATCTGAGGTCGCTTCTACTTTTTCCTGGGGGAGGACGGCATTAACAAGCCCCTCCTCTATGAGAATGCGAGTTTTTTCAGTCCCATTGATGTAGTTCTTAGCTAAATCTTTCACGGCATATCTATTATCGTTGCGATGAAAAATAGTATATGTTTCGGTTTTCTTAACGACTTTCATTTTCATTATCTTTTCTCCTTAGATACTCAGAATAAGTGACTACTAAGTAATCTCAATTAAAATCAAGATTCCCAGGCGCAAGTCTACAGTTAAATAAGGATCTAGTTAAGCTGAATTCTTGCGACCATCAATAACATTGCTATAATCGCTCTCTCAGATGATTATTAGATTGCTGTGCCGGAGTGGTGGAATTGGTAGACACGTCGGATTCAAAATCCGATGCCCTTAAAAGCGTGCCGGTTCGAGTCCGGCCTCCGGTACCATGGATCAGCTCCCCAACCAACCCTAAGTAAGAATTACCAATATAAAATAGACTTGATAGATAGCTTTTTCATTCTAATATGAAAAATGAATGTCTATTTATCACTACTTTGAGGCAGAACTCCTTCTGTAAACTGAAATTCAGTCAATTGAATGTCATCCAGCCCTATCTGATCAAAAGGATCTTCGATATGGCTTTGCAAATTGTATAGAGAGATCAGAATAAATCCGTGCAAGACACTCAAACTATAGATCAACCAAGTCGGATGTTCCTTCAGATGAAAAACAAGCGAAGGAGTAAAGATGAATGGAAAAATAAAAATAAAGACAAGACAATATGCCCTCAAACTAACAGGCGTGCCATGTATTTTAATTGCATTTAGGGCTTCCACACTTTCTTGAATATTCTGGACAAAACGCATTAGTTTTAAACTCGCATTTCCTGAAATTGCACTTCTTATCGGATCAACGAAAACGTAAATTTGACGAATTCGTTTTCGGACGTCGCTTATATGAATATTTTCGTTACCTATAAGACTTTCAATAAAAATTTCAGATAGATCATTCATCGTAAGATGGATTTGTAATTTCTCTTCATCACTAAATTTAGTGTTGTTTTCAAGGCTAAAATAAAAAGAGCTAATAGAAGCCTTTAATCTGCTTAAGTATCTTATGGCGAGCTGTCTTCGCCGAAACGCTTCTCGAATCGTGAAAACCAATGGGAATACAACAGCGATAGTAAAAATTATCAGATTCAGGTTATAACCCAAGTTAAAGCGTATACATAGAAAACTAACTACAAGGCAAACAACAGTAATCCAGAGGCTCTTCCAATTAACAATATCAAGATATTTTTCCATTTGCCCTAATATTCTCTCTGCCTCACTGTTGATAGCAATGGTAGATTCCTAGCTCCCATATGTAAATTAAAATCCATCGGCTAAATAAATTCAGATGGAAACAAATGAAGCTTGATTTAAAATCGTTTTCTTAGATACTTTAAATTAGACATTACCTTAGACTAAATCCTTAAAGGCGTTATGATAGGCAGGTCGTCTCGTTACTTCAGGGAATTACTAGAAGGTTCCACCGAAGGAAAAAGCATGAGAGAAAAATCAAACGTGCCGCTCACATTTAGATGTGGTGTTTTAATCATCATATTTTCTGCTTTTAGTATAGCTCCTCAGGAAGCATATACTCAGATTGATCCACTCTTCCAGGAGAAAGAAATACTAAATATAGAACTTATCGGACCCTTCTTTACGATAAATAAAGAGAGAGATAAAGAAACTAAATATCCAGGAGGCACCCTCAGCTACTTTGAAGACGAAAAAAAAATCTCCCTAGACGTTAAATATATTCCAAGAGGCAATAATCGTTTAAGTAAGGATACCTGTAGTTACGCGCAGCTATGGCTTGATTTTAAAAGCAAGAAGGTAAAAGACACACTATTTAAAAAACAGAACAAGTTAAAGTTAGTAGTCCAATGCAAAAATAATCGGAACTACGAAGCTTACCTAATAAAAGAATTTCAGGCGTATAGAATTTTCAATATCTTGTCCAATACTAGTTTTCGATCAAGACTTTTGAACATAAAGTATGTGGATACGGACAAGAATACATCGCGCCGCCATTTAGGAATGATAATTGAAGAAAAGAGTAGGCTAGCAAAAAGAACGGGGCTTAAAGCAGCTAAGATACAGAAAATAAAATATCAAGAATTAGATGCTCAACAGGGAAATCTTGTATCACTATTTATGTACATGATAGGGAATACAGATTACTCGATTATTTCGTCAAATGAAGGCTCATGCTGTCATAACTCTAAGTTGCTTCTTGATAGAGGCAAATCCAACTACCTACCTGTGCCTTATGACTTCGACTCATCTGGGTATGTAAACACGTCTTATGCATTACCATCCGATAGTTTTCGTATTCGCAATGTCAGACAGCGGCTGTATCGCGGCTTCTGTGCAACTGAAGAGATTCTTACCAAAAATTTAAATTTGTTTCGAGAAAAAAAGCTGGAAATTTTGGCTATAGCTGGAGATCAATCTCAAGTAACGAAGCGAGTAGCGAAATCATCATTGAAGTATATTGAAGCGTTCTACAAGATAATAAATAACCCAAAGGATCTTCAGAAAAGAATAAAAACCGCTTGCCGTGGCAAAATTTTATAATCTCTAAATGAACCTCATATCAAGCATTCGCTTTCTCCTGCCGTTTTCATATGCACTAATCTTTTGCAGCTACTCGACTGCAGAAAAAACTATCGAAGATGAGTGGAATGGCATAGCTCGCATTGTAGCTATTGGCGATATACATGGAAGCTATAAAAACTACATCCAAATACTAAATGACTCAGGTTTAATTGATGACCGTGGATCATGGATTGGAAAGGATACCCATTTAGTCCAGGTGGGTGACCTTCCTGATCGTGGACCAGATACCGCAAAAATCATTAAACACCTTCAGAAACTTGAAAAACAAGCCGTGCGAGAAGGAGGAATGATACATCTGCTTATTGGAAACCACGAATTTATGAATGTAATTGGAGACTTGAGGTACGTACATGCTGGCGAATATGAGGCATTTGTGACACCCCGATCTGCAAACCTTCGTGCCGCATACCATAAAAAGATCATCAGAGAAATCAAAACCAAAAGAACTTTGCAGAAATCGTCATCTATAGAGATGCAGATGGATTTGCCTAACATTGATGAGGATTTTAAAAAGAAATTATACGAAAAAATTCCACTTGGATATGTAGAGCATAGACGGGCATGGCAACCTGGAGGAAAGATAAACAACTGGATAGCAAAGCATAATGCTGTAATAAAAATAAATGATATGCTTTTCCTACACGCCGGACTTGGTCCTAGCGCCGTAAATCTGTCAATTCAAGAAATCAACGAACGTATACGCGCCGAAATTCTGGGTCAAATTAAATATAAAAGTGGATTAGGTAATTCTCAAGACGGTCCACTATGGTACCGCGGACTGGCTATGAACCCCGAAGAAGCGGAAACTAAACATTTAGAGGAATTACTGAAGAAGCATGATGTCAAAAAACTTATTATCGGCCACACACCGAGCCTAGGAGTAATTACACCTCGATTCGGTTCCAAGGTGTTAATCATTGATACAGGAATATCGGAGCATTATGGCGGTCATAAAAGCAGTCTAATTATCGAGAACAATCAATACTTTGCCTCTTACGATGGAAGAGATTTTAATTTGCCTACTGAAGAGCAGGATATTGCTCGTTACTTTCAAGAAATGGTTAATCTAAAACCTGATTCTAAGCTTCTTAAATCATATTTGAAGACCATTTTAGACAAAAACACTCTTAGCAGAGGTGAAGAATAGGTCATTGGAACTAATTTTCAAATAAACGAACAAGATTTCATAGCTTTTAAGTCGCATGAGATAGATAAGAAAGCTAATTCTGATGATGCTTCTTTTTTATTTTGAAAATCCGTCTACATGTTATATTAGTAGGCGTTTCTGCAGAATAAATTAATCAAGCATCAAACTTAATTAGAACGTTAATCAATGTATGTAAGAAAATGCAAATAGACCAATCGGATATATG
>CAJXCR010000108.1 GCA_913051825.1 uncultured Halieaceae bacterium | reverse complement strand
TTGATTCGCTTAAAATTGCAGCCAAGACGGTGGAATCCACGCCACCAGATAGAGCCAAAAGAACTTTATCGTGGCCAACTTGCTCTCGAACACGAGAAATTATCTCTTCCTTTATGTTAGCAGCGGTCCATAAGCTCTGGCATTTACAGTATGAAACGATAAATTGTTCAAAAATTTGCTTACCTTGAATGGTATGCGTAACCTCTGGATGAAACTGAAGTCCAAACCAAGGTTTCTTTTTATGTGCCATCGCCGCTATAGGACAAGCATCCGTAGACGCTATAACTTCAAAGTTAGGAGGCAATACAGAAACTTTGTCTCCATGACTCATCCAAACGTTGAGCGTAAGAAATCCATCGTCAGTTCTATCGTCAAAGAGATAGTGAAGCAAACCTCCTTGCGTGGTTCGTTTAATTTTCGCATGACCAAACTCACTTGTTTCTGAGCTGCTGACCTCTCCACCAAGCTGTCGCGCCATCGACTGCATTCCATAGTAAATGCCGAGCACCGGAACCCCGAGGTTAAAAATGGCTTCTGCTGCTAGTGGCGGGTTTTCCTCTGTTAAAGATTCTGGTCCTCCAGAGAGGATAATACCCTTAGGATTAAATTCTTTAATAGTTTCTTCAGAAACATTCCAATTCCAAATCTCACTATACACTCCTAATTCACGAACTCGTCTGGCGATTAATTGAGTATATTGAGAACCAAAGTCAAGAATTAAAATTCTATCTTCGTAAAGATTAGCTGGGGTCGTCATCGGTATATCTGTTTGCCATAAAGATCTACTAAAACCTAACCTAGTTTCTCGGTGAATACCAGGGGACGATATCAACGTACCGGATAATTGGGCGCTTCCTTTGTTATAGACACGTCGTGAACATGCGATTCAGAGGCTCCTGCCGCAGTTACACGAATGAATTCTGGCTTTGTGCGCATTACCGCTATTTCAGAGCTTCCTGTGTAACCCATTGAAGCCCTAAGACCTCCCATCAATTGATGAATTATCGCCGAAACTGGTCCTTTATATGGCACTCGACCCTCGATACCTTCTGGCACTAATTTTTCTACTCCATGACTTGAATCTTGAAAATAGCGATCCGATGATCCTTGGAGTTGTGCCATTGCCCCCAAAGATCCCATACCCCTATACGATTTGTAAGTTCGACCCTGAAAAAGCTCCACTTCGCCTGGGGCCTCTTCCGTACCAGCAAACATACTACCAATCATCACAGAATGTGCTCCAGCAGAAATAGCCTTAGCTATATCTCCAGAAAAACGGATTCCTCCATCGGATATGACTGGGATATCAAGATCTTTAAGGGCATGAACAGCATTTGCAATAGCAGTTATCTGGGGGACGCCTATTCCAGTAACCACTCGAGTAGTGCAGATAGAACCAGGACCTATTCCAACCTTAACTCCATCTGCTCCTGAATCCACTAGAGCAAGCGCAGCTGAGGCTGTAGCCACATTACCTCCTATAACTTGCATATTGGGAAAATCAGTTTTTATTCGTTTTACTCTATCTAAAACATTCTTCGAGTGGCCATGCGCAGTATCAACAACAATAACGTCTGCACCTGCATCAACAAGCGCCTCTACTCGATTATCTGTATCGGAGCTAGTGCCTACTGAAGCTCCAACTCTCAATTGACCAAAATCATCCAAACACGCTTCTGGAAAACTCTCTGCCTTGTCATAATCCTTTACAGTAATCATTCCAACCAAATCAAATTCTGTATCTACAACTAAAATTCGCTCAATTCTGTGCTTGTGAAGTAATCGTTTGACTTCATCCGTACTTGCTCCTTCATTGACTGTCACTAATTTTTCTTTAGGAGTCATCACTTCTTGCACCAACCGACTTGGATTAGTTTCAAATCTAAGATCACGCCTTGTAACTATGCCAATAAGATCTTCTCCTCGCATGACCGGCACACCGGAAATTCCATTAGCAGTTGTAAGTTCTATCAACTGGGAGATAGTTGCATCTTGCTGAATAGTAATCGGGTTTTTAACAACACCACTCTCAAACTTTTTTACACGTCTAACTTGCTCAGCTTGTCTCTCTATATCCATGTTCTTATGGATAACACCTATTCCTCCAGCTTGAGCAAGAGCTATTGCCAGCGCATATTCTGTCACTGTATCCATCGACGCAGATACAAGCGGAATATTTAGGTCAATAGACTTCGTGAGTCGTGTCTTCAGAGAAACATCTGTGGAAACACATTCAGAGTATCCTGGCAACAAAAGAACATCATCGAAAGTCAATGCTTCTTCAACTAGTCTTAGCATTTCTGACCCCTAATTGGCATACTAAATATTAACGAGTAATTATAGTTCTTTAACTACATGCTGGTAAACTAAAGTTGCGATGACAGTTGGGCTTTAAATCTTTGAATACGCAGACCTCAGGATCTATTCTCTCGGTATTCGAGCTAAATCGCAGTGTTCGAGTCCTTTTCGAAAGTCACTATGACTGGATTTGGGTGGAGGGCGAGGTATCTAATTTTAACACCCCATCGTCTGGTCATTGGTATTTCACGCTCAAAGATGAAAAAGCTCAGGTCAGATGTGCAATGTTTCGAAACAGAAACATACGCATTAAGCAAATTCCAGATAACGGTGAAAAAATTCGTTTACGAGCCAAAGTTTCTTTATACGAAGGTAAAGGAGAATATCAGCTCATTGTAGAGCATATCGAATCTTCAGGGTTTGGAGCTCATCAGATAGCTTTTGAAAAGCTAAAACAAAAATTATTCGAAGAAGGTCTCTTTTCTCACGAGAAAAAAAAACTAATACCCGACTATATTAATAGTATTGGTCTAATTACTTCTCTAAACGGAGCTGTAATCGAGGATATCTTAAAAACTTTAAAGAGGCGCTGTCCTCTTGTAAAGGCATATATTATTCCAGTGGCAGTTCAAGGCGAAAAGGCCGTAATCGAAATATGTGATGCTTTTGAAAAAATAGGACGATGGGAGAACCAGGGATTGATAAACTTTGACGCTATAATCTTAGCAAGAGGAGGTGGATCGATTGAAGACCTATCTGCATTTAATGATGAGACGCTCGCCAGAACCATTTTTAGTTGCAATATCCCAGTTGTATCGGCAATTGGCCACGAAGTAGACGTTAGCATTTCTGATTTGGTATCAGACTTAAGAGCAGCCACTCCTACCGCTGCCGCCGAACTAGTCAGTCACGATCAGTCAATCTGGAAGAAAGTACTAAATGAAAATAGTATAGGTCTGGAGAAGAATATTAGATCAAGAATCTTAGCAATACGTGCAGAAACTGAGCATCTTAAAAAGAGACTACGACATCCTAAAAACCTCCTAGAAGATCAAAGCCAAAAAACTGATCAGCTTGAGAAAATATTAATAAAAAAGATTAATAAGGTAATTGAACTAGAGACTTTGCGCATGGCTAATTCACAAAAAAAACTACTCTCTACATCACCAATTCACAAGATAGCTGAATTAAGAAACAATCTAAAAAACAGTAAAAACCTGCTTGTCAAAACAACGCAACAGAAACTTTCGTTAATAAAGGCCAAACTTTCCTATACGATTAAAATTCTAGATGCGATAAATCCAGAAAGGATTCTAACTAGAGGATATGCAATATTAACTATGGTTAATGGGAAAGTTATTGGAAATCGTGCTGAAGTAAAAACTGGGTTACCCTTAATAGCTAAAACGGCTATAGGCAGGCTTCACCTAAATGCCTCTCATTGGGAAGAAGAGGTTGAAGATTAGAGCTAGTTATATCTCAATATTTTGCTGGCAGCCTTGTATTTATAACAATATGCCTGCCTTCAAATCGGATATACTCTCCTATAGTCAGATCTTTTAGTATTCTGGCTACCATTTCTCTAGAAGCTCCAACTCTGTCAGCTATGTCTTGCTGCGTTAATTTCTCAGGAATTAGTAAAGTTCCATCTCCACGTTCTTCGGACAAATCCATCAATACGTTTGCAACACGCCCATACACATCTTGCAAAGCTAGACTCTTGACATCTGCGGTAAGTTTTCTAACACGCTGAGCTAAATTAAATATCAATTTTCTTGCTATCTTTGGATGGTCATCCAGAACACGGTTAAATTCCTCTTTGTAAATTACACAAAAAACAGATTTCTCCACAGTACGGACTGAAGCAGATCGAGTTGAATCATCTAACAACGCTAACTCGCCAAAATAATCCCCTGCAACCTGAGTATTCATAATGAACTCTTTACCATTCTTATCACTGCAATAAACCTTTACTTTACCACTTTCAATAATGAACAGAGAATCCGCAGGGTCATTCTCGTGGATAACTACTGTATTTCTCGGGAAAGAACGATTAAGACTGCTATCTCGCAGTGCTTCTAGCTCTTCTTGTGACAGGCCTTTAAATAACTCTACATGCTGTAACATGAACGTCATACCTTAATTGCGTCCCTAGCGTTAATCTTAACTCAATCCGAAACGGCAGCGAAGCTTTTCCTCAAAAAATTGGCCTAGATTTTGGTAGAACTGTGTTTCCACTAGCAACAAGGCCCAGCTATACTATGAATTTAACTAAATACCCATACTGATTAGGCATCCTCTGCAAATGAATAGCTTTGATCAAACCAGCTTGCTGTCACTAATAAATCGACTTAAAAAAGGATATAACATACTCGAAGATGAGCTTAGTGATTTTTCTAAAAAAGATTTTGATCAGATTTGGAAAGTCGGCAAGTATATAAAGGATATAAATTATTTTAAAAACTCAGAAAAAGACCATCATGAATTGATGAATCTACTATCTGCTCTCCAAGGATATATTGAAATACTTTTAGATGAGCTTGATCAAAAGAATACCAATGTAATAGAGGTTATGAGTGAAATTAAGGTTTTTATAGAATCAATTACTCAAAATGAATCTGAATTCACTTCAATAAATCCTAACCTAAAAGACTTAAGCAAAGAGTATGCCTCAGAAAAACGCCTTGATAATGTTACTGGACAGATTCTTGCAGTTGATGATCGTGAAGAGAATCGAATCCTAATACAAAGACAATTAAAGAAAAGTGGCCATCGAGTCATCACTGCCTCTAATGGAAAAGACGCATTAAAACTTTTGTCAGATATAGAAATAGATGTTGTTTTACTCGATCTTTTAATGCCTGGCATGGATGGTAGGCAAGTGCTACAAAAAATCAAGGAAGATACCCGTTTGCGCGCGACATCAGTAATAATGATATCTGGACAGCAAGATATTGCCGAAATCATAAATTGCATTGAAGCCGGCGCTGACGATTACTTATTAAAACCATTTAATCCAGTCTTGCTTAGAGCAAGGATCAAAGCAGGAATAGATAGGAAACGCTGGCATGATCGAGAGGAAACATACCGAAAGCAACTCGAACGAAGTGAGAAATTCATCAGAACGACATTTGGACGGTATCTCTCCGATGATATTGTTTCACAAATACTAGAAGCTCCTGAAGGTTTAGAATTAGGAGGCGATCTGCGTGAAGTCACCATCTTAATGTCCGATATAAGAGGTTTTACAAGACTTACCGAAACTCTACCTCCAGCAAAAGTCGTAAAACTACTTAATCGATACTTGGAGACTATGTCAGATATTGTAATGGAGAATGATGGCACTATCGATGAATTTCTTGGTGACGCAATACTAGCCGTGTTTGGAGCGCCTCGCAGTAATTCTGACGATGCTGATCGAGCGGTTAAATGTGCCATTCAAATGCAATTGGCTATGAAGGATGTAAATATAAAAAATCATAGCGACGGCCTTCCTAAAGTAAAAACTGGCATTGCTATTAACACTGGTTCAGTAATAGCAGGCAACATCGGCTCTGAAAGACGAAGCAAATATGGTTTTGTTGGCAATCCGATGAACGTAACTGCACGAATCGAAGATAAAACCAAAAGAGGTGAAGTGCTCATATCTGAAAGCACTAAGAACAAGTTAAAGGGTCACTATGAAATTTCTTCTAGCAGAGAAATAAAAGTCAAAGGATTAACAAACCCTCTTTTAGTGCATTCGATCTCTCTTGATTTAGAAAAGCGTTCTAAATGAAAATCTTACTAGTGGAAGATAATGAAATGAATAGAGATATGCTCGTTAGACGCTTATCCAATGCAGGTTATGTCGTTGAGTCTGCTACAAATGGAAAAGCGGCACTACAGCAAATGGCTTTGAATAGACCAGATGTAGTACTAATGGATATGAATCTTCCTATAATGGATGGCTGGACTGCATGCAAAGAGGCTAAGAAAGATTCTCGTTTGAGGGATATCCCAATCGTAGCACTGACAGCGCATGCTATGGAAACAGATCGTCAGGTAGCACTAGATTCTGGATGTGTTGACTACGCGACCAAACCGATCGATTTTCCCGACCTATTAAATAAAATCCAGAAAGCTTCAGAAGCATGAGCTTACGAAAGCGACTGACATTTTCTCTTTTAGCAATACTCGTTTTATTCGCGATTAACGTGCTGACGCATTTTTGGGGAAG
>CAJXCR010000107.1 GCA_913051825.1 uncultured Halieaceae bacterium | reverse complement strand
TTTTGGATTTTGGAAAAGATTCAACTGTATCAAGAAGATGCTCGATCATAGGCCTGCCAGCAAGATCTGCAAGAACTTTGGGAGAATCTCCTCCCATTCTTGTGCCTTTACCGGCAGCTAAAATTATAAAATCTATATTCATTGGAACAATGGCGCATTCGCCCCAAGTGGTTATTTCTTATTAAACTACTTCTTGCGCAGTTTCTGCAAGGCTTTTAGCCTAGCGGCGGCTTCCGCTAATTGTGCTGCTGCCAGAGAATAATCCATTTCTGATTTTTGATCTTCGAGTTCTCTCTCGGCTAATTCTTTTGCTCTTTCAGCTGCTGCTGAGTCAATATCATCAGCTCTTTCAGCAACATCTGTTAGAAGTGTTACTTCTCCAGGCTGCACTTCAAGGAATCCGCCCGAAGCAAAAAATATCTCTTCTTCCCCGCCTTCTAAAACAAGCTTAACAGGTCCGGGTTTTAAATTTGTAAGTAGAGGAGCATGCCTAGGGGTGATGGCAATTTCACCGGCACCACCTTCAGCGCTCAATAGCTCTACAGGCCCAGAGAAAAGCTCTCCCTCTGGACTGACTATATTGCACTGAATAGTAGACATAAATTAAGCAGCCTCGGTTTTGGCTTTTTCAACAACTTCATCTATATTTCCAGTCATATAGAAAGCTTGTTCTGGTATGTCATCATAGTCTCCATTGACAATTCCCTTAAACCCTCGAATTGTTTCGCTAAGCGGGACGTATTTTCCTGGAGCATTGGTGAACACTTCTGCTACAAAGAAAGGCTGAGATAGGAATCTCTCTATTTTCCTTGCCCTTGCAACGACTAACTTGTCGTCTTCAGATAGCTCGTCCATGCCTAAAATTGCAATGATGTCTTTCAATTCTTTGTATCTGTTGAGCTGCTGCTTTACGGCATTGGCAACATCATAATGTTCTTGACCTACTATTGCAGGCTCAAGCTGCCTGCTGTTTGAGTCCAAAGGATCAACAGCTGGGTATATTCCTAAAGAAGCGATTTGCCTTGATAAAACTACGTTTGCGTCCAAGTGAGCAAATGTTGTTGCCGGAGAAGGGTCGGTTAAGTCGTCAGCAGGAACATAAACTGCCTGAACAGATGTAATTGAACCTGTTTTAGTTGATGCAATTCTTTCTTGTAGAACACCCATTTCTTCTGCAAGTGTGGGTTGGTACCCAACAGCAGATGGCATTCTACCTAATAGAGCTGAACATTCTGTTCCGGCCAATGTATAACGATAAATATTGTCTACAAACAACAGAACGTCTCTACCTTCGTCTCTGAAGTTTTCTGCCATTGTCAGTCCAGATAGTGCAACTCTTAATCTATTTCCGGGAGGCTCATTCATCTGTCCATAAACAAGAGCAACCTTGTCTAGAACGCCACCTTCGATCATTTCATGATACATGTCATTTCCTTCACGCGTTCTTTCTCCAACACCCGCAAAAACTGAATAACCGCTATGCTCGTATGCAATATTTCTAATGAGCTCTTGAATATTTACTGTTTTTCCTACACCGGCACCACCGAATAAACCTACTTTTCCACCTTTGGCGAATGGGCAGATCAAGTCAATAACCTTAATTCCAGTCTCTAATAGTTCAGCTGTTTCAGCTTGATCTTCATAGGAAGGTGGGTTTCTATGGATTGGCATAGTTGTCTTGGCTTCCACGGCGCCTTTCTCGTCGATAGGCTCTCCGAGGACATTCATAATTCTGCCAAGGGTTGCTTCACCAACAGGAACTGATATTGGATTCTCTGTATTAGTTACCGACACTCCTCTTTTCAAACCTTCTGAAGCACCCATGGCAATAGTTCTTACAACACCATCACCAAGCTGCTGTTGAACTTCTAAAACAAGCCCATTCTCATCAACCGTTAATGCATCATAAATCTTAGGCAAGTTTTCCTTTGGAAACTCAACGTCAATTACGGCTCCAATTATTTGTATTACTGTTCCATTACTCATATTTATTTCCAGTGTTAAATTGCCTCAGCACCTGCAACTATTTCAGATATTTCCTGAGTAATTGCTGCCTGCCTGGCATTGTTATAAACAAGTTGCAGCTCCTCTATGAGAGATCCCGCATTATCGGTAGCGCTCTTCATAGCTACCATCTTGGCAGCTTGTTCGCACGCTATGTTTTCTATCACAGATTGATAGAGAAGAGATTCGATATATCTCTCCATTAAACCGTCTAGTAAAACCCTTGAATCATCGGGCTCATATATGTAATCCCATCTAGGCGCATCTTTACCAGACTCTTCTTCGCCTTCGCCTTCTATCTTGCTTAAAGGTAAAAGTTGATTTATTTCTGGTTGTTGAGTCATGGTGTTGACGAAGCTATTACTTGCAAGATAAACCTTATCTATCTCCCCTTCGGAGAAAGCATCTAAGAGAATTTTCATAGACCCAACAAGCTGCTCTATAGAAGGATCGTCTCCAAGTTTTTCTGTAACTGAGATTACATTGCCTCCGAAAGATCTGAAAAAAGATTGTGCCTTTGTTCCAATCAAAGAATAGCTAATTTCTTTACCAGAAGACGCTTGCTCTGCAGCAAAGCGAGTAACGTCCCTTAGCAAGTTGGCATTGAGACCACCACAAAGACCTTTATCTGAGCTGACCACTATTATTGCAATCTTCTTAGTCTCCCTTTCTTCCATATACTTTGGTTTGTACTCTGGTTGCCCTTTTGCGAGGTGACTAATTACACTCAACATACGATCTCGATAAGGCCTACCTTTTAACATCTTCTCTTGAGTTTTTTTCATTTTGCTAACAGCAACTTTCTCCATCGCACTGGTAATTTTTTGCGTATTACCTATGCTGGCGATTTGTACTTTTATTTCCTTACTGTTGGCCATAAAAAATTACCAGGTTTGAGTCTCCATGAACTTATCTAAAGCATCTTTAAAGGCACTTTGGATATCATCACCATACTCTCCAGTTGCGGATACCTTGTCCATAAGCTCTTTGTGTTCAGAATTCATATAGGCCAGTAAGCTTTTCTCAAAATCTCTGATTTTTTCAACTTCTACCTTCATGAGGTAACCTTCGTTGGCCGTATATAGCATTAAACCCATTTCGGCTACAGACATAGGTGAGAATTGATCTTGCTTTGTGAGTTCAGTTACCCTCACACCATGCTCTAGCTGTTCTTTGGAAGCCTCATCTAGATCGGAAGCAAACTGAGCAAAAGCCTCTAACTCTCTGTATTGAGCTAAGGCAGTTTTGATTCCACCACCGAGTTTTTTGATGATGGGTACCTGGGCTGCACCACCAACCCTAGATACTGAAATACCCGGATCCATGGCTGGTTTTAATCCGGAACTAAACAAAGAAGACTCTAAGAAAATTTGACCGTCTGTGATCGAGATCACATTCGTAGGTACGAATGCCGATACATCTCCGGCCTGTGTTTCAATAATAGGAAGGGCTGTTAAGGATCCTGTTTTGCCCTTAACTTCGCCGTTAGTATGTTTTTCTACATACTCTTCGTTTACTCGTGCTGCTCTTTCCAGAAGTCTTGAGTGTAAATAGAACACATCACCCGGATAAGCTTCCCTTCCCGGTGGCCTTCTTAGTAGCAATGACATTTGCCTATAAGCTACAGCCTGTTTAGATAAGTCATCATAAATTATTAAAGCATCTTCGCCTTTATCTCTGAAATACTCACCCATCGAGCAAGCAGCAAAAGGTGCAATATATTGCATAGGAGCTGGATCTGCTGCGCCAGCCACAACAACAATAGTATTTTCCATTGCGCCATACTGCTCAAGCGTTCTTACCACTTGCGCAATAGAGGATTGTTTCTGCCCGATAGCTACGTAAATACATTTTACGCCTGTATCTTTTTGGTTAATGATTGCATCGATGGCAATTGCCGTTTTACCAGTTTGTCTGTCACCAATAATCAACTCACGCTGACCTCTTCCGATGGGTACCATGCTGTCAACAGCCTTAATTCCGAGCTGGACAGGTTGGTCAACTGATTTTCTAGAAATAACACCCGGAGCAACCTTTTCAACCGGGGCGGTCATGTCAGTTTGAACTTCGCCTTTACCGTCTATTGGAGCTCCCAGAGAATCTACAACCCTTCCCATGAGCGCTTCGCCTACAGGCACCTCAAGAATTCTACCTGTACATTTAGCTGACCCGCCTTCTGCAAGGAGTTTGTAGTCTCCTAAAATCACAGCACCTACAGAATCAACTTCAAGGTTAAGGGCCATGCCCATAACTCCATGCTCAAATTCAATAAGCTCTCCGTTCATAACTTCACCTAAGCCGTGTATTCTTGCAATACCGTCAGCCAAGAAAACGATTGTGCCTTCATTGCTTGGGGTGGAGGCAGTATCAAGTGCATCAATCTTTTGTTTGATGACCTGACTAATTTCTGATGGGTTTAATTCTTCCATTGTATTATTTGATTTGGTTTCTTAATTTTTCAAGTTTTCCTTTAATGCTGTAATCAGTTACTTCATCACCGCATTTGACCGAAAAACCACCTATTAAACTATTATCGATAACCTGTTCTACCGCCAAAGAGTCTCCATATCGACCCCTTAGTGAATCGGTAACCTTTTCTAGCTGTTCTGCTGATAGCTCGAAGGCAGAGGTTATTAAAACATCGCTTGAGCTATTCGTTCCTGAAAGGAGCTTTCTGTACTCCTTAGATATGTGTGGGATCAAAGATATTCTTTTAGACTCCCCTAGAACCCTGACAAAGTTGCTTGTTTTGTTCTCGATTTGACCTTCAAATAAAGATAAAAATACTTCGGTTTTTTCCTTATAGGCCAACTTAGGAGAATCGATAAGCATCTGAACTTCTGGAGTCTCTAACGCAAGCTCTAACTGCTCAAGATCTACTTCCCACCCTTGTGAGTGGTCGTAAATTGCTTGTGCGTAGGGTCTTGCTATAGTCTCAAAATTCAAAGTTATAACTCCTGGGCTATTTGATCAATAATTTGTGAGTTCTTGTCTTTGTCTATCTCGGAACCGAGTATTTTCTCTGCTCCAGCAACAGCCAACGCTGCCACCTCAGATCTCAGTTCTTCTTTAGTTCTTTTAGCCGCCTGATCGAGGTCACTTTGAGCTGAAACCTTTATCCTTTCTGCTTCCTCATGCGCACTAGACTTAGCATCTTCAACAAGTTGATTGGCTCTAGCATTAGCCTGATTTACCAAGTCGGCAGCTTCTTTTTTTGCTTCCTCTAAAATCTCTGCCTTTTGTAAATGAGCTTCATCTAGCTCTCGCTTACCTCTGCTTGCAGCCTCTAATCCATCAGAAATTTCTTTCTCTCTTTCTTCAAGAGCTTCAAGGATATAGGGCCATACATACTGCATGGTAAACCACACAAAAAACACAAAGGCCAGTAGCTGGCCAAATAATGTGGCGTTAAAATTCATTCAAAAACTCCGAGCTTATTATTTATGTGAATAAGAATAAAAGACCGATAGCCAGTGAGACGATGGGTATCGCATCAACCAACCCCATACCGATTAATAATTGAGTAAACAGGTACGGCTGAAGTTCAGGCTGTCTAGCGATTCCTTCAAGGTATTTTGCAGTAATTAAACCGACACCGATTCCTACGCCTATAGCGCCTCCTCCTGTTAGTAGGGCTCCTGCGACCCTTCTTATAGCTTCTGCTTCTTCCATTTTATTCTCCTTAGATAAAAATTAATGATGCTCGTGTGCTTGCTGCAGATAAACGAGCGTTAAAACCATAAACAAAAATGCTTGTAATATGACAACCAGAATATGAAAAACTGCCCAAATAAAGTTCAGGGCCAAGCCGGCAACACCTGCCAGAACTCCCGTGAAAGAACTAAAAAATCCACCAAAAAATAAGGCGATAAGGATAAAGATCATTTCACCCGCAAAAAGGTTTCCATAAAGCCTCAAGCCGAGGGCTAATTGTTTCGCGTAAAATCCTGGAATTTCAAAGATGACGTTGATAGGTGCCATCCATTTTCCATAAGGCTGAAACGTTAGTTCAGCTAAAAATCCACCTAGGCCTTTGTTTTTAATGCTGTAGTAATGAATCAATATTAAAACACCAAGAGCCATTCCCATTGGGGCATTGATATCAGCCACCGGAAGAACTTTGAAATAATGTATTGCTCCGCCCTCGGCGTTGGGTGCTGCAAATCCATTTACCATCCATGGCACTAGATCAATTGGTATAAGGTCCATCAAATTCATCAAAAATACCCATACAAAAATAGTAAGGGCAAGGGGGCCCATTAAAGGATTTTTATCGGCAGTAAAATTGTCCTGTACCTGATCCCTGACCAGGGTCACAAGGTACTCAACCGCATTTTGTACCCTACTGGGTTTAGAGGAGCTGGCATTTTTAGCCACTCTTCTCATAAAAAATATCATGCCAAGGCCTAAGAGAACGGACATAAAAAGAGTATCGACCTGGAATGCCCAAAACCCCATCTCGCTTATATTACAGCTAGCTTCTGTTCCTGCTACTTGGCTCTTTCCGTGAACTT
>CAJXCR010000106.1 GCA_913051825.1 uncultured Halieaceae bacterium | reverse complement strand
ATCCTTAAAAAGTTGGACTATGTTCGAAAAGGACACCTTGTTGCCTGTACTAGAGATGACCTTGTTGGTGAGTTTATAGGGCACACTGCACCGAAAACTCGTGAGATGATAAAAAAAGCAATGGGTGGCGTCTTATTTGTTGATGAGGCTTATTTTCTTTATAGACCAGAGAATGAGCGAGATTATGGGAAAGAAGCCATCGAAATATTGTTGCAAGCAATGGAAGATCATAGAGATGATTTTGTGGTTATTTTAGCTGGCTATGAAAAAGAGATGGGTAAGTTTTTTAGTGCAAATCCAGGTATGGCTTCTAGGGTCGCTCATCATATAGATTTTCCAGATTACAACGATGAAGAGTTGATTCAGATCGCCGATAAAATGCTTGTTACTATGCAGTATCAAATGTCAGAAGGAGCAAAAGAAGCTCTTGGCGAATATATTTCGCTTAGGCGTCAGAGACCCAACTTCTCTAATGCTCGATCGATTAGGAACGCGCTTGATAGGTGTCGTCTCAGGCAAGCAAAGCGACTATTTGATGGGAGACAGAATAATATCACGCGAGATGATTTGGCAATGATTAAAGAGCAAGACTTGCGAGCTAGTCGAGTTTTTTCTGGAGGGCTAGACCAAAATGAAGGTAATCAAAAATGAGGCCTAGAGCGCTTATTTTCGATGTTGATGGAACCTTAGCTGACACCGAAGAACAGCATCGCAGAGCATTCAATGGTGCATTTTCTAGACATGGATTTGACTGGCAATGGAGTGCCGACGAATACAAAGAATTGCTGCGAATTACAGGTGGTAAAGAAAGGATTGAATACTTTATAAGATCTCTAAATCTTACTTCCAATCGTGAGACAGAATGTTTGTCGGAGGTAATTCCTCTTCATAAAACTAAAACTACACTTTACTCGCACAGCATATCGAGTGGAGAATTAAATTTGCGTTCTGGCGTGGATCGACTGATATTGGAGGCCCTTGAAGAAGGAGTTCGCCTAGCGATCGCTACGACCACGTCTTTAACTAACGTCGAAGTTTTGTTGACTTCAACGTTAGGGGAAGATTCTTTGCGATGGTTTGATTCCATTGTTGCTGGTGACATGGTTCAGAATAAAAAACCTTCTCCAGAAGTGTATGAGGAGGTTCTAAAGCAATTGGAGCTCGGCGGCACTGAATGTGTTGCATTTGAAGACTCAAGAAATGGGTTGCTTTCTGCTAAGCAGGCAGGCATTCCTTGCGTTGTAACTCCTTGTCAGTGGACAGAAGATCACGATTTTTCAGAGGCCTGTTTACGTCTGCCTGAGTTAGGCGATATTAAAAATCCACTAACTGGCCATGAGAAACTTAGATTCGCTCAACCCTGGCTTTCGATTGATGATTTGGCGAGAGCTCAGCGACGTGCCGCGTAGCCATATAGAAGCAGTTACCTACGAAGTTAAGGCTGTTGCCATTGATTTAGATGGTACTATGATTCATTCGGCGCCAGATCTTGCAGCCGCTGCTAATCTAACACTTGCCCAAATGGGTGCCCCAATTTTGTCTTTGGAGACGGTTATAGGAATGATCGGAGATGGGATTGATACGCTCTTAAAAAGATGTGTTAAGGAAAGCTTGGGTAAAGAGTTATCAGATGATGAAATGGAAAAATACCGTCTGATAATGCGAGAATTTTATGCTGCAGATCTGTTTACAAAGAGTAGCATTTACCCAGGAGTGGTTTCCTCACTAACGAAATGGAGAGAAAAAGGTATAGAGCTTGCCTGTATAACTAATAAAGCTTCGAAACTGACTCTGCCACTTCTCGAAAAAGCACAGTTAGGAAGGTATTTTAATCACACGTATTGCGCCGATACGCCAGCTGATAGAAAACCAGCTCCTGCGATGATCCATTCGTTCCTTTCGGACTTTAATGTCACACCAGACTACTGTGTTATGATTGGTGATTCTGTCCATGATTTACATGCCGCGGAGAATGCTGGTGTTGCAGGAATTGGAGTCTCTTATGGATACGGGGACGTTGATCCAAACGGTAATAATTTGCATGCCATAGTCGATAATTTCGACATGATTGATCTTCACTTAGCAAGTACGTAATTATAAGTTAATTAGTTGAAAAATGATGTCATCAGGTGATCATTCCTTAGAAGACTTCCTTCTTGAAGAGCGGAAAAAACACTCGCATGCAACTGGTGAGCTCAATGGACTTATTTTTAGCATAGCGCGAGCTTGTAAAATTATCGCCAAAAATATTGCGATGGGAGAGAGATTGGAGACTATGCGCGGTGAAGTCAGAGCTTCCCAGCAAACCCAAGAAATAATTGTTGAAACTCTTTTGAATAGTGGTCGCATAGATGGAATGATTTTTTCTGATTTAAGTGAGCCGCTTTTTCCTGATCAAGGTGCTCAGACAGGGAAATATCTCGTGTTAGTAGGTGCTCTGGAAGGATCAAATGATTTAGAAATAAATGCTTCTGCAGGTACAGTATTTTCCATTGTTAGGAAGGGCGAACGAGAGCAGGTTACTACTGATACATTTTGCCGCTCATCTAGTGAACAGATTTGTGCCGGTTATGTCATCTATGGACCTGTAACAATGCTTGTTATCACAGTGGGTGATGGTACACATGGATTTACACTTGATCCGTCAATTGGAGAATTTGTTTTTACTCATCCAAATTTGTCTGTGGTAGAAAACACGAATAACTTTGCAATTAACTCGGCTAATAGTCGTTTTTGGTCTCCTGCGATTAAACGTTATGTAGATGAATGTATCGCGGGTGATTCAGGATCTAGAGGTCGGGAATTCAGTATGAGATGGATTGATTCTTTAATTAGCGAAACACATAGAATACTACTTCGTGGAGGAGTTTTTATGAATCCAATGGATGGTGAGACTTCTCGGCCTGGACAAGCGAAATTGCATTATCATGCTAATCCAATTGCTATGTTAATAGAACAAGCTGGAGGAGCCGCAAGTAATGGGAATTGTAGAATTACAGATATTGAGTCAAAAGGTATTGATCAACAGATCGGATTTATTTTTGGTAGCAAAGAGGAAATAATTCGAATTGAAGAATATCACCAAGAAACAGCAGAAAAATATGATGCACCTTTATTTGGTGATCGCGGGTTGTTTCGAGATTAAATCTAGTTAAAGGATCGGCTATGTCTACTAAACATCCCATTATAGTGATTACTGGAGCATCTGGTGCTGGTACTACTTCAGTAATGAAAACCTTCGAAGCCATTTTTAATAGAGAAAAAGTTAAGGCAGCGTTTGTAGAAGGTGATGCATTTCACAAATATGACCGTGCACAAATGCGGGAACGCATGAAGGAAGAAATGCAAAAAGGAAATTATAGTTTTAGCCATTTTGGTGCCGAGGCAAACTTGTTTCCTGAACTAGAAAATTTATTCAAAACCTATGGAGAGACTGGAACAGGCAAACATCGAAAATATTTGCATAATGATGAAGAGGCTGCACCTTATAATCAGGAGCCAGGCACTTTTATTGATTGGGAAGATCTTCCGGAAGGTACTGATTTATTGTTTTATGAAGGCCTGCATGGAGCCGTTAAAACAAGTGATGTTGACATAGCGCGCCATGTTGATTTGCTAATTGGAGTGGTTCCTGTCATAAATCTTGAGTGGATACAAAAATTGCATCGCGATAGTGCTTCAAGGGGACATTCTAGTGAAGCAGTAACAGATACAATCCTTCGTAGAATGCCCGATTACGTGAACTACATCACGCCTCAATTTTCTCAGACACATGTAAACTTTCAGAGAGTTCCTGTGGTCGACACATCCAACCCATTTGTTTCAACGACTATTCCAAACGCAGATGAATCTATGTTGGTAATTCGATTTGCTAACCCGCGTGGCATCGATTTCCCCTATTTGCTTAGTATGCTTGATGGGTCTCATATGTCTCGTGCCAACACCATTGTTTGTCCGGGAGGAAAAATGGCGCTAGCGATGCAGCTTATTTTTACACCCATGATTTGGCGAATAGTAGAAAATGCTAAGAAAGCTAGGAATCGCTGATATTCTAAGTGCTTTTATTTTTTCATTATTAGAATTATTTAGTAGTCTCTCGGCTTATTGAAGAAAATAGATCTGAGAGGCTATAAGTTCAGGATAATCCTTGCCTGCTAGGCCAACTCGAGATTTGTATTTTTCCTAAGTACTCTGGCGCGGTTGTCCGTCCCGTCATGGCTCCAGCCAGGGGCCAGAAGTATATAGCCTAGCTTGTCTCTCCATCTTGACGCTCTTGCAATGTCTTCTCGAATCGAGCGATATTCATGTAAAAGTGCATTCGAGAAATTATTGTTATCTAGATTTCTTGTGAGCCCATAAATTATGGGGTCATGATCATTTTCTTCACTGAATGTTCCGAATAATCGATCCCAAATAATTAATGTGCCCGCATGATTGCAGTCTAGATAGCGAATATTCGATCCATGATGGACGCGATGGTGAGAGGGGGTATTCAAAATGAGTTCAGCTAACGGCGGTAGTTTTTTTACCGCCTGCGTGTGAAGCCAAAATTGATAGAAAAGATTAATACTCATCATCGTCACTACCATTGCTGCATCAAACCCTATTAGAGGTAACCATAACCAGAAAAAGCATTTGTATACTCTCTCTCCTACTCCTTGACGAAGAGCCGTACCGTAATTTAGATACTGAGACGAGTGATGATTAACGTGGCCAGCCCACATAAAACGAACTTCATGATTCGCTCTATGAAACCAGTAATAGGTAAAATCATCGAGGAAAAATAAAACAACCCAACACCACCACTGCCTACCAATTAAATCTCTCAGTGGACTGATCTCATGAAGCTTAATCATCGCAATAACACCAATTAGCTTTGGTAAGAAATCAACGACAACAGTTGTTAGCATTATGCCTATAGAAGTCCAGAAATCTTCCTTTTCATACCAGTTTAAATTCCTCCGATAAGAAAACCCAGCTTCTACTGCAACGGTTAACAAGAAGAGAGGAAGAGCGAGCATTATCAGATCATCTGTTAGCAGTGTTAGTGCTTCATCTAGCAATTAAATATCCACCTTATAAACATGATGTGGCATCGAAGAGCATAAAGAGACTCTAGCCAGGATTTCGCTCTTATGATAAAACTTTCAGGAAAAATTCCCAATAGATGATGCTTGTTAAAATTGCTGCCAAATTTCTTCTATCCAACTGCGGATTTCTAAGCCTTCTTGCCATCGATCGCTCAATTCTCTTTGATTAATATCAGTAATGGCATACGGTGGTGGTCCCAATTCAACCAGAAAATTAAGAGTTGCATCGCTATGGTTGCGTTTTTTCCATTCACAAATCCCTTCACGCCACCATGTTTTGAATTGATTGACCCATTCTTTGTGTTGAGGAAAGTTTATTGCGATTTGGATTTGTTCATTACTAGCGACTCTTCCTTGAAAAGAATCAGAATGGGATAGTATTCTAGAGATAAATTTGCGTTCCCGATCTTCAATAGGAAGATGAAATTCACGATCTACAACAAAGTGTGATAGATCAGCGCAAAGCCTTAAATCCGGAACCATATCCAGCACTTCCAATGTGGAATAAAGATCATTCAAGGTGCTATTTCGGTGTGTTTCGAAAAGAACAGGGAATGGATATTCCGAAGCTATCTCCTTCCAAGATTCGACTACTTCTTTGATTCTAGTCGTGTTAACTGGCATGACTCCGCCTATGATATTTACTTGTGCAGCATTTAATTCAAGGGACATGTCGAGCAAGGGTCGCAGCTCATTTATTTCATAGGGGAAGGCATTGACCATACACTCGAGCTGAAACTGATCAAATAATGGTGCTAATGCCAAATTCTCTTCGATTTCGCGAACAGCAGGATCTAAACAAACGCCGTGGTAGCCTGCATTCTTAATTTGCTTGAACTGAGTATCATAGGATGGCTCCGATTTATTTGGTATTCGCTGCTCCATACCCCAAAGAGATTGAAAGATCTTCAGCGTTTGCATTTATCAAGATCCTATAATATTAATTTTTTTTAATAGTGACTTAGTTATTCGGTACAAGAATTTATAGTAGATTTTTCTTTGATTCTTTATACACCGACTCGCCGATATTTTTTCCGTTCCTTGATATAATGATATCTATATCTCGCTAAGTATACATCAATGGCCATTGCTACTTTTGACAAATCTAAACCTGGCGATATCAATTTTGGAATTGGACAACCCGCGCCTGACCTCATGCCTGTCGATTTATTTAGCGATTTTGCTACATCCTTTTTTTCTGAGGCGACACCGGAAGATTTTAACTATGGGGCCGTTGGCGGTGACCCCGGATTCTTGTCTGCCTTATCAAAATTTTTGAGCACTTCATATGAGATTGCGGTTAGTCCTCAATCTTTATTTTTAACAGCAGGTAACTCGCATGGAATCGACTTGGTGTGTGAGCGTTTTACTAAACCAGGAGATACTATTTTGGTAGAGGAAGCTAGTTACTTTCTGGCATTTCCAATTTTTAAAGATAGACAGTTGAACGTAATATCGGTCCCCACCGATGCAAATGGAGTAATTGTCGATCAGTTAGAGGCAGCAGTTAAAAAACATCATCCAACGGCAGTCTATGTGATACCTGATTTTAACAATCCCACTGGAGTTTCTCTTAGCACTTGTAGACGATTAGAGCTGGTGAATTTAAGCAAACTGCACGACTTTGTTTTAATTTC
>CAJXCR010000105.1 GCA_913051825.1 uncultured Halieaceae bacterium | reverse complement strand
GAAGAATACCCCGCCGCACAATGGGATTATATGTTTTTTTATTATGAAAATTTTGAGAAAGCTCAGGAAGAAATGGATGAAAATCCAGAAAGCTTTGTTAGGCTATGTTTTCAAAAAGGTGATCCTGCTGGTGCGGGACTTCCCTCCTTCAATGCTTCAATAAGAAAAAACAATGGATGGTTTGAGTTAATGGGCGGATTGCCGGATGCATCTCTTGTTCCAATTGATACCGATTTAATTTCTTTTGAAGAAGCTGCGGTTTATGCAAAATACCTTAAACAAAATACTTTCTTCGGCCCTAACGCATGGTATGTGAACGGAGAGTCAAACGAGGCATTTGATCTAACTAAAAATGACAAAAAATTGGCCATGCCCTCTTTGTTTGTCCATGCAACCTATGATTATGTTTGCGACACATTGTCTACAACTTGGCCTGAATTTATGAGGTCAAATTGTACCAACTTAACTGAAAGGACAATTGACTCAGGTCACTGGATGTCGCAAGAAAAACCAGAAGAATTGAATCAAGTAATTGATTCGTGGATTGCAACCTTTAAAAAAAATTAATAAAAAAATAGATTAGTACTTGGAGACTCAGAGCAGGGTCTTTATAATCACGCCCGAAAATAAATGGCAAGCAAAGAACTCAACTCAACTGATTATATAGAACACCATTTAACCAACTTAACGTATGGTAAATGTCCTGATGGTACGTGGAGCTTCGCAGAGGTTCATGGAAAGAGTCAGGTTGCTGGAACAGAGGCTAGTTGCAACATAAGCGAAATGGGCTTTTGGGCATTTCAAGTTGATACTCTATTTATGTCCATACTTTTAGGCATGGGCATGATTTTTTTCATGAGAAGAGTAGCCAAAAATGCCAGCTCCTCAAAACCGGGTAGAGTTCAAAACGCTGTAGAGTACCTTGTAACTTTAGTTAGAGATCAAGTTCAGGATAATTTTACAGCAGACAAAAACCCTCTAATGGGACCTCTAGCACTCACTATATTCGTTTGGGTCTTTTTAATGAATTTAATGGACCTTATACCAATCGATCTGGTTCCATGGATAGCCAATGGCTTTGCCGCACCAAATGCAGAAGGAGGGGCTATACATTACTTTAAGGTATTGCCTGTAGCAGATATCAATGCCCCCATGGGAATGGCTCTCGGCGTTCTAATTCTTATTCACTATTACAGCATAAAAAATAAAGGGCTCGGAGGCTTTTTGGCAGAGCTTACCTTTCAGCCTTATGGAAAATGGATGGCTCCGATTAATGTCATTTTTGAAATCCCAGGTTTTTATGCGAAACAACTTGCCCTAGGACTCAGGCTTTACGGAAACCTCTTTGCTGGAGAAATGATATTCATATTAATAGCATTATTTTTTGGTGGTTTCTTTAGTTCTTTTACCGGTGTGCTATCTGGCATAGCAGGTTTGGCCCTTAACTTCATTTGGGCTGTTTTTCACATTCTGGTCGTTATATTACAGGCATTTTTGTTTATGGTTTTAACGCTCGTATACCTTCAACAGGCTCACGAGCATCATTAATTTTTATCTAAGGAGAATAAAATGGAAGAAGCAGAAGCTATAAGAAGGGTCGCAGGAGCCCTACTAACAGGAGGAGGCGCTATTGGCGTAGGAATCGGTGTTGGTTTAATTACTGCAAAATATCTCGAAGGTATTGCTAGGCAACCTGAACTTCAGCCTTACTTGTTTACACAATTGTTAATTGGTATGGGCTTAGTAGATGCTATACCCATCGTTTCTCTGGCTATCGGCCTTCTATTCCTGTTTACATAAGAGATAAGTCTGGAGTCTTTGAATGAATTTTAACGCTACATTATTTGGTCAGTTATTAGCCTTTGTATTTTTTGTGTGGTTTACCATGCAATATGTATGGCCATTCATCCTCGAAGCGCTTGAGGAAAGGGAAAAAGAGATTTCTGATGGACTTGAAGCTGCAAGCAGAGGGAAGAGGGAGCTAGATGAAGCTCACCAAAAGAAAGCAGAGATTCTAGAAGAAGCTAAAAAGGAGGCAGCTGATTTAGTTAACCAAGCCAATGCACGAGCTAATCAGCTTGTTGAAGACGCTAAATCAAACGCTCATGAAGAAGCTGAAAGGATTAAAGTTTCTGCTCAGAGTGACTTAGAGCAAGCAGCTAAAAGAACGAAAGAAGAACTCAGATCCGAGGTGGCGGCACTGGCAGTGGCCGGAGCTGAAAAGATCCTTGGTTCAGAAATCGATAGAGACAAAAACTCAGAGATCATTGAGCAAATAGCTCAGGAGTTATAATTTTGAACTTTGAGACTATAGCAAGACCTTACGCGCAAGCGATTTATGACCATTCCGAGGGGTGGGAGGTTGATCTTGAGCAGCTTGAACGCGCCCTTGAAACTCCTGCCGTTCAGCAGCTTATAGATTCTCCTAAGTTGGCCTATAAAGAAAAAACAGATGTCTTCTTATCACTATTCGAGGGCGAAATAGAAAGCAAAACATCAAATTTTGTAAGAGTATTGGGTGAGTCAAAAAGAATATCTTTAATTCCACATATATCTAAAGAATATAAGAAGTTACTTTCCGGAACAAAAGGATCAAGCGAGGTTTTTATAACTTCTGCTTTTGAATTATCAGAAGAGCAAGTAGATAAAATTACAGAATCTCTTAAAGGTAGATATGGAGACTCTCTAACGGTAGAGCAAGTTATAGATAAAAGTTTAATAGGTGGTTTTTCTATCAAATGCGGTGATGAGGTTACTGATTACAGCGTTAAAGGAAAACTTGAAAAATTAAGAAATCAAATCAAATAATAAAATGGAAGAATTAAACCCATCAGAAATTAGTCAGGTCATCAAACAAAAGATTGATGCACTTGATACCGCCTCCACTCCAAGTAATGAAGGCACAATTGTTTTCCTGGCAGACGGCATAGCGAGGATACATGGCCTCGGCGAAGTAATGAACGGAGAGCTCATCGAGTTCGAGCATGGTGTTATGGGTATGGCACTTAACCTTGAAGTCGACTCTGTGGGAGCTGTAATATTGGGAGACTATAAGCTATTAGCTGAGGGAGGCTCAGCAAAATGTACAGGACGTATATTGGAAGTCCCTGTAGGCGAAGCGCTAATGGGCAGAGTGGTAGATGCTCTTGGTAATCCTATCGATGGAAAAGGAGAGATACAGACAGACATTACCGCGCCTGTAGAAAAAGTTGCACCAGGTGTGATATCAAGAAAATCTGTAGATCAGCCTGTACAGTTAGGAATCAAAGCTGTTGATAGTATGGTGCCAATCGGCAGAGGACAGCGTGAGCTAATAATCGGTGACAGGCAAACAGGAAAGACCGCAATCGCCATAGATGCAATTATTAATCAAAAAGATACTGGGGTTAAATGTATTTATGTGGCAATTGGACAGAAACAATCTTCCATTGCTCAAGTAGTTCGAACTCTAGAACAGTACGGTGCAATGGAGAATACAATTGTCGTTGTGGCTGCCGCAGCTGATCCTGCGCCTATGCAATACATCGCCCCTTTTGCAGCGTGTTCAATGGGGGAATATTTCAGAGATAAAGGAGAAGATGCTCTCATTATTTATGATGATCTTTCAAAACAGGCTGTTGCATATAGACAGATGTCTCTACTATTGAGAAGACCTCCAGGAAGGGAAGCCTACCCTGGTGATGTTTTTTATCTTCACTCAAGACTGCTAGAAAGAGCAGCTCGAGTTAATGAGGAATATGTAGAAAATCACACAAATGGAGAAGTTAAAGGAAAGACAGGATCTTTGACGGCACTACCAATTATCGAAACTCAAGCAGGTGATGTTTCTGCTTTCGTACCTACCAACGTAATTTCAATAACCGACGGTCAGATTTTCCTTGAATCTTCTTTGTTCAGCTCCGGATTAAAGCCCGCAATGGATCCAGGCATATCTGTATCTAGGGTTGGTGGCGCCGCTCAAGTACCTATAATTAAAAAGTTAGGTGGCGGTATAAAAACTGCCTTGGCTCAATATAGAGAACTTGAGGCCTTTGCTCAGTTTGCATCTGACCTTGATGAAGCTTCGAAAGAGCAGCTAGAGCACGGTGTTAGGGTCACAGAACTAACTAAACAAGATCAGTTTTCACCTATGTCAGTTGCTGAAATGGGATTGATGCTTTACACGGCAAACGAAGGCTATCTTATGAAAGTTGAAGTGGAAAAAATTAAAGATTTTGAGAAAAGCTTAATTGCTTACATGAATTCAGAATACAAAGACTTAATGGATAAAGTTTCCGAGACTGGAGAGTATGGAGATGATATACAAGCAACCTTTAAAGAGGCTTTAGATAAGTTCATGGAGACTCAAACCTGGTAAATTTTCATGGCTAACAGTAAAGAAATAAAAGTACAGATCGCCAGCATAGGTAATACGCAAAAAATTACCAGTGCTATGGAGAAAGTGGCTGTTAGTAAAATGAAGAAAACTCAAGATAAGATGCTTAAGGGCAGGCCTTATAGAGATCGAATGTTAGGCGTTATAAGCCACTTGGCTAAAGGCCAACCGGAATACAAACCTAAGTACATGGAAGAAAGGGAAGCAAAGAATATCGCAATAATAGTTATAAGTTCTGATAAGGGTCTTTGTGGTGGACTTAATGCTAACTTACTAAGAGATGTAACTCGCTTTGCTTCTGAACAGGCCGCTTCTGGTAAGTCAATCAGTTACTCCTTGATAGGAACAAAGGCTCAATCCTTCTTTAAATCATTTGGAGGTAAAGTAATTTCAGCCACAGAAAAACTAGGTGACGATCCGTCTATTGAGCAGCTAGTCGGCTCTATGAAAATTCTTCTGGATGCTTTTTCAGAAGGAGAAATAGATAAAGTTTACCTTGCTAGCAATAGCTTCGTTAATACTATGACGCAGCAACCTGAAATTAATCAGCTATTACCGCTTAGCAAGATAGAAGATGAAAGTGAAGAAGAGTCCAATAAAGACGCACCTAGATGGGACTACATTTACGAGCCCGACGATTCAAGAGTTTTATTGGATGGTCTTATGGAGAGATACATAGAGTCTCTTCTTTATCAATCTGTAATAGAAAACATTGCGTGTGAACAGGCCGCCAAAATGGTGGCAATGAAAAGCGCTACTGATAATGCAGGATCTCTTATAGAGGAACTGCAACTTGTTTATAACAATGCCAGGCAGGCAGCAATTACTCAGGAAATATCTGAGATTGTTGCTGGAGCTGAAGCAATTTAATACTGGAAATAAATATGAGTAACGGAACAGTAATACAAATAATTGGAGCTGTAATTGACGTTGAGTTCCCTAAAGAAAACTTGCCTAAAATTTATGATGCCTTGACTGTCGATGAGAACGGCCTTGTTCTGGAAGTTCAGCAGCAATTGGGAGATGGTGTTGTAAGAACCATCGCTATGGGTGCTTCAGAAGGTCTTAAAAGAGGGGTTTCCGTAACCAATACAGAGAATCCAATCTCTGTTCCAGTTGGAGAAGCGACTCTTGGTAGAATCATGAACGTTCTTGGAGAGCCTATTGATGAAAAGGGAGCGGTCGAAGCTAAATCAACTATGCCAATTCACAGAAACCCTCCATCGTATGAGGATCAAGCAGAAACTACTGAACTATTAGAAACAGGAATCAAGGTTATTGATTTAATCTGCCCATTTGCAAAAGGCGGAAAGGTTGGTTTATTTGGTGGCGCAGGTGTAGGAAAAACAGTCAATATTCAAGAGCTTATTAGAAACATTGCTTATGAACATAGCGGCTATTCAGTCTTCGCAGGCGTAGGTGAAAGAACACGTGAAGGTAATGATATGTATCACGAGATGATAGAGGGAGGCGTACTAGACAAGGTGGCTCTGGTATATGGGCAGATGAATGAGCCTCCTGGAAATAGACTCAGGGTTGCCTTATCTGGACTCACCATGGCAGAAAATTTTAGAGATGAAGGAAGAGACGTTCTTTTGTTTGTTGATAACATTTACAGATACACACTGGCCGGAACAGAATGTTCGGCCCTACTAGGAAGGATGCCTTCTGCGGTTGGATATCAGCCAACTCTAGCAGAGGAAATGGGTGTTCTGCAGGAAAGGATTGCTTCAACAAAAACAGGTTCAATTACATCTGTCCAAGCCGTTTATGTTCCAGCTGATGACTTAACAGACCCTTCACCAGCTACAACGTTTGCTCACCTTGATGCTAACGTAGTTCTATCAAGACAAATCGCTTCATTAGGAATTTATCCAGCTGTTGATCCTTTAGATTCAAATAGTAGGCAGCTAGAACCCGGAATTGTTGGCCAAGAACACTATGATGTCGCAAACGCTGTAAAACAACAGCTCAATAGATATAAGGAATTGAAGGATATTATTGCTATTCTGGGAATGGATGAGCTTTCGGAAGATGATAAGCTGGTAGTTGCTAGAGCTAGAAAAATTGAAAGATTTTTATCTCAGCCTTTCTTTGTTGCAGAAGTATTTACAAATGCACCTGGAAAATATGTCCCACTTAGCGAAACAATTAGAGGCTTCAAAGGGATTGTTAATGGAGATTATGACGACATTCCTGAACAGGCTTTCTATATGACTGGAAACATTGACGAAGTTGTAGAAAAAGCTAAAACCGAAGCAGCCTAATATATGTCTACTATCCAGTGCAATATAGTAAGTCCAGAAGGGGAGCTTTTTTCTGGACCAGTAGAGTTATTGAGCGCGGAAGGTGGAGCAGGTGAAATTGCTATAACTCCGAGGCACGCGCCACTCCTCACTAACCTAAAACCAGGACCAGTGAAGTTAGTTCTTGAAGGTGGAGAGGAAGAGATATTCTT
>CAJXCR010000104.1 GCA_913051825.1 uncultured Halieaceae bacterium | reverse complement strand
CTTTATGCCCTTTTGAAAAAACGCTCCTCGACTTTGCGCATTACTATACTTCTATAATTTTACAGAAAAGCTAATTTTTTGAGGCATTGTTTTTGGCGTTTCAATTTAAAATCATCACATCGATAGTAGAAGAGATTTCTTGCGAGTATAATCTTTAAGTGACTCCAGTGATTGATGAAAGAAATCAAACATAATTGGCATTCCAGAAGTTGTTTGACAAGCACAGTTTTCTAGCGTTCGGCCTGGACATAGTAGATTAATCCGATCAATATACTTTTCTAGTATAACTTTGGTGAGTTTAAGCAAGAGAGGCCATGGAAAACATAAAATTATCTCAAGCGTTAGATTTCTTTGATGAATCAGAGGCTCTTTTCATGCTATTAGAGCCATTGCCAGAATATAAGTTAAATGAACCTACGCAATTTAAGAATTGGACACTAAGTGATGTTGTTCAGCACCTGCATATATGGAATTGGGCCGCAAATGAGTCGTTAGTCAATGAAAATTCTTTTCTTAAATTTCTTGATGCGCTCTTCAAAAAAGTGGCGATTTCCGGATCATTACGAGAATTCGAAAATAGTTGGTTAGATGGTCTTTCTGGCGCAGAACTACTCCAGGAATGGAGACAGTTTTATACAACCATGACTGCTAGATTTTCTGAGTGTGATCCTAAAAAACGTTTGAAGTGGGCTGGTCCAGATATGAGTGCGAGATCTAGCATTACCGCCAGATTGATGGAAACATGGGCTCATGGGCAGGAGGTATATGATCATCTTGGAGTTGTACGTCAAGATGGAGATCGAATCCATAATATTGCTGTACTTGGCACTAATACTTATAAATGGACATTTCTAGTTCGTGAAGAACAGATACCAGGCCCCATGCCGTTTGTCCGACTCAAAAGTCCTAGCGGTATCTTTTGGGAATTTGGACAAGACAGTGATCATGATAGTATAACTGGATCGGCAACCGAATTTTGTCAGGTGGTTACCCAGGTAAGAAATATAGCTGACACTGACTTAAGTGTAGTGGGTTCCGTGGCAAACGAATGGATGTCCAAGGCTCAATGTTTCGCGGGTGCGGCGGAAAAACCTCCTCTCGCTGGTACTCGGTTCACTAGGAATGTTTAGAATTATTATTCGTTCACTCCCCATCAGGTCAATTTTCTCTAATTATGAAGTTTAATTGCCGATTATAAGACAGGTCATAAGTGGATAATAATCTCAGGACATTAATGCAAATGAGTGGAGACAATGATGGATCTGAATTAGATTCTGTGATCAGCTATCGTCCTGGTGAAGGTGCAAGTGAACAAGTTATGAGAGCACTGCGCGACGCTCTTTCAAGTGTGGACGATGATCCAGCTAAATTAGATGTGGAAACTTTAAATATGCTTGTAGAGATAGCGAAGCGGACCAACTCCGCGACTCGAGGGATGATTTTTGATGTGGCTGTGTAAAATGTTAATAAGCAAACTACTTAACTTCGGAGATATAAATTCCAGCGCTGATTTCTAATACTAAGCTTATACCGAAGTGTTTTCTTGATTAAGATTATTGCGATTCTTCTTATCGCCACTAGTCCGCAGAATTCGCAGTCGATTATTAAAGGATTGTATTGCTGAATTATGTCCTCTTCTCCAGGGTTCAAAACATGCTCTACATATATTATCCACTAGAGCCCATGTCAACTTTTGAGCTGGAATCCGTTTCCCGCATAATTCGCATCGATATAAAACATGTTTAGCCATCGATTGATTTTACCACAATTATATAGGACCTCGTTTTCCGAACTTTTCCTTATATTATAAAATAGATTCTTGACCTCTAATCTATTACCTATTCAGCCATTAATTCTTTGCTTTTAAAGTGTCGTTTGGAAATATTAAAAAATAATCAGAGGAAAAAGTTATTGTATGAGGTAAACTTTTTCTAATTCTTTTCACTTAATAATTTTCAACGTTACTTCTAGTATCTTTTATTAGTGCTGATTTAACTAAAAAATATAGATAAATGGAGGATGATGCATGCTGTACGAATCTATTATAGATACTATTGGGAGAACGCCAGTTGTTAGAGTAAACAAAATCGGACCTTCATCTACTAACATCTATGCAAAGTTAGAAGCTTTTAATCCTATGTCTTCCGTCAAGGATAGGCTTGCAATTGCAGTTATAGAAGATGCGGAAAAACAAGGTCTTCTTAAGCCAGGCCAAACAGTCGTAGAAGCCACATCTGGAAATACCGGCATAGCACTAGCAATGGTATGTGCAGCAAAAGGATATCCGTTTGTAGCAACTATGGTGGAGACTTTCTCGATAGAGCGGCGAAAATTAATGAAGGCATTAGGTGCTAAGGTTATTCTAACACCAGCTGCTGAACGGGGAACCGGAATGGTAAACCGAGCTCGAGAGTTGGCGGATAAACATGGCTGGTTCATCACAGAACAATTTCGCAACGTGGCCAACCCAGCTTACCATAGCAACACCACAGGACCCGAAATTTTGCGAGATTTTGCTGGCCATGAGATAGATTATTTTGTGAGCGGCTGGGGCACAGGTGGCACGATAACTGGAGTGGGTAGGGTACTTAAGTTAGCGAGACCTGGTATTCAGATAATAGGTGTAGAGCCTGAAAATGCAGCGATGCTTTCAGGAAAAGACTGGTCCCCACACAAAATTCAAGGATGGACGCCAGATTTCATACCGGAGGTGCTTGATCCTAGTGTGATTGATAAACTGGTTACTGTAAAAGATGAAGAAGCTATTCAAGTAGCAAGAGATTTGGCAGTTCATGAAGGAATTTTTTGTGGAATCTCATGTGGCGCGACTATGGCTGGTGCACTAAAAGTTGCTGAAGATGCACCAGAGGGGAGTACGTTTTGTGTGATGCTTCCCGATACGGGTGAGCGCTACTTGTCAACACCATTATTTGAAGGAATATCGGAAGACAGTGATGATGATTGGCTAACTGATCAGTAACGTGGAAATTAAAGTTATTCTAACAAGATTATTTATCGAATTTTAGGAATTGGGAAGGTCCAATCTCCCGAGAGCAAGGTTTCTTGGGGACGATAGATTCGAACCACGTAACTCCATTCTCTCATTAGCTCGAGACAATTTATTACTCCATCGAAACAGCCTCCAAAATTCACGGTAATTGATCCATCGCTATTACGGATAGCGTTTCTACTATTCACACTTATCTTTCCATAGGTGCCTTTCTGAAAAAATCCATCCGCATTGTAAACGGTTATCGACCAAAAACCTTGGATCGGAGGGTCACGTACTGTAAGTTTATATCTATCGATAGGTAGGTTTGGTTTTTCTATATAATAAATCGCTTCTTTATTTGATAGACCTCCCCATCCAATACTGGTTCCAATGAGGAATTGCAGGTCGTTAATATCTTCTTTTTGTCCAAACATGTTTCTTGAACTTGAAGAATGAAGCATAAGTTCACTAAAGATACGGCTAAGTTTTTCATAATTGTTCTGATCGTATTCGATCATCGGGAAAATTCTTTCAGATCCAGAAAAGATACGGATATTACTTTGAAGTGAATTCACTTCTAAGATATCTTGCGGTGTATCTGGATCTACCATTATTCGTCCAACCACGTGCACGAAATCTGTGCCAATTTCATCTCTATTCAGCATATGCACTCCTCCCCCATAAAACACCTTGCTTGTATATCCATCACGATTGATGATGGAAAAGGATATATATCGATCATTGATTGCAGGCACAGAAATTTGTGCGCCATTTTTAATATCGATGACCGCGAGAAGATATAGCATGTCTCGATTAACATATGTTGTCGGTTGAGTATCGGTAGGAATTGGTAGCTTATTAATTTCCCAATTATTTATTCCATTTGCGCGCTCAATGACCGATGTAGATTGCAAGTCAAAAGCTACTCTTGGAAAGTTCTCCACAGTTACAGGCATTACTTCTGATTCATCAGCCTTAACAAAGCAGACTGAATTTATAATCAGGATTAAGAGTATCTTGGATATGTATCGTGTGTGCATTTCAGATGAGGCAGTTTGACGAAGGTTTATAATATTCATCATAACATGACTATATAATTTGACACGTAATATGCTCTTAAATTGATTTTTTAACTAAGGATGTTTTTGCTAAGCCCAATAAATTAAATTAAAAAAATTACTTATTTTGTATAAGTAAAGTTGGCAACCCAAGGTTATGACTTTTAACGGTAGCGACTAGAGTTCCCTTTTTTCGACCTTTTCGAATTGAAGAAAGCACTACATCTTTTTTCTGTAAGTTTTCTATCGTTAATTCAATGTCCGAGCAGAGGTAGGCAATACCCCAAAAATGGTCTTTTCTTTGTGAATCGCTGCTATTGTTTTGGATTATCTCTAGTGTAAATTTCCCGGCTCTAAAAAACAGCATGCGGCCGCCCCATTTAGGTTCTGTCTTGTCTAAAGCGAGTCGTATTCCAAGTCTATGTGTGCCGAACTCTTCGATACAGTCGTCCAGATCGTTACTTAAAAGCACCAAATGATCTATTGATAGGATCTTGTTACTTGGTGCTCCAGCATTGGAAAAAACCCTCTTTCCAATACTACTTATATTAAGCCCTCTCGGTTTTGGGAGGATCTTTTTAGGTTTGGATGAGTTGTTTTCATCTAATAGTGTTATACCATTAATTTTAGCTTTTTTGATAAAAGGATTATGTCTGAGTTCTATAGCAGAGTTATTAAGGACGATAATTGAAGAGCTTTGATCATGAGAAATCATGTCGCCAAAAAAGGCTTTGTACTCAAGCTTGGCCTTTTTTAGGTCTGGAACTTCTACTAGTATGCGTTCTATTCCGGTAATCATTAAAGACACTGAATCTGTTGTTTGGATCAGTTTTTAGATAACCCTATACAATCTAATTAAACAATTTTTGTTTCATGTCCTTCCCAGTATTTGTCTTTTAATATCCGTTTATATAATTTCCCGGTTGGAAGTCTGGGCAATTCCTTTTCGAAATCGATAGACCTAGGACATTTTTGGCGAGATAAGTTTTTTCTACAAAACTCCATGAGTTCTTCAATGATTCTGTAATCTGGAATAATGCCGTCCACTAACTGAACCACGGCTTTAACCTCTTCTCCCAAATCTTCATTAGGCACACCAAACACAGCAGCATCAAGTACTTTAGGATGCGTTATAAGAAGATTTTCTGTTTCTTGTGGGTAAATATTAACACCGCCAGATATAATCATAAATGTATCTCTATCAGTCAGATATAGATATCCGTCTTTCAAAAAGCCAACATCACCAACGGTGCTCATTTGACCGTCAGAAGATGTTACTTCCCGAGTTTTTTCCTGGTCATTGAAATAGCTAAATGGCGCCGCTGTTTTAAACCAAATCTTTCCTGGTTTTCCGGGAGATGCTGGTTTTCCATCTTCGTTTAAAATGTGCAGATCACCAAGTATCACTTTTCCGACACTGCCCTTATTCTGTATCCATTCTTCACTATTTAACGCAGTGAAACCCATCGCCTCCGTAGCACTATAATATTCGTGAATTATTGGTCCCCACCAGTTAATCATGTCTTCTTTAACTTTTATTGGGCATGGCGCAGCTGCATGAGTAATGTATTCTAAAGATGATAAATCTGCCGCCTCCTTAATTTCTTCTGGAAGCTTTAGTATTCGGCTAAACATACTAGGGACTAATTGTGAATGAGTAATTCGATATTTTCCTAAAAGTGATAAATATAGTTGAGGATCGAATTGCTCCATTATTATAGCCGTACCGCCAATACGAATGGTTAAGCCTACAGCTACTTGCGGTGCAGAATGATAGAGTGGCGCTGGTGAGAGATAGATCATGTCTTCTCTATATTGCCAAAGCTCTTTTAAAAAATTAAATAGTGGGAGCGGGCTGTCGGGTGATTGTTTTTCTAAAGGACGTAGAATACCCTTAGGTCTTCCGGTAGTTCCAGATGAATACAGCATGGAACTTCCAAGCAGCTCCTCATTAATAGGAGAGGTGGGGAAAGCCTGGATCGTTTTCTCAAAATTCACTATCCGATGTCCATTACCGGGCGCATTGACTACCAGGCATTTTTGAATCTTAGGACATGTTTTAATCGCTTCTTCAACTATAGGAAGCTTTTCAGCGGAAGTGATTAGTATCTTTGACTCGCTATTATTGAGTATGTAGGCAAGTTCTTCTTCTTTAAGATAAGAGTTAATGCACGTGTAGTACAGCCCGGATCGTTCTCCCGCGCCGCAGCACTCAAGATACCTATTATTGTTTTCCATAAAAATAGAATAGTGATCTTGAAATTCAAGGCCTTCATCTTTTAAAAGATGTGCGAGTTGATTACATCTGGCTTCGTATTCTCGGTAACTTACCTGTTCACCGGTCCCTGCCATTACAAAAGCAGCTCGATTTGGATTTTCAGAAGCAAAATATGATGGGTACATGATTCGTGATAGTTTTATTTACTAATAAGTCATAATAAGAAAAAGTTTTAGTAATTTCATTGCATTAAAAAGGGGACTCGTTAGGTCCCCTTAACGTGATATACCTACCTTTAGCGACAGTATGAGCCATCTAAGGTGTGGATTTGGCTCAAACTAAGCAATTACTCAATCTTAAAGTACATGCTCCACTATCTACTAAGGTTAGAAAATTATCACTAGACATTGGATCACCTCCTTATTTTTCAGCTAATTTAATTGTTAAACTAGCACAACTTTACTATTAGTTAAATATTTTGAGCAAATTTGCATCTGAAGGGATATGCGATTCATACGATGCGACATACCCATACTTCTGAGCTTCTAATGAGTAATGTACCTATGTTCGTAGTGAGTCGTCGGGCAGGGCATTCGTCCATATCAATCACGGTAGACCGCTATGATCACATTATCTCGACGCTGGGTGATGATATGTTAGAATCGCATTTGAAATCGATGCACGATGTTTGGAAGTCAGCGATAGTG
>CAJXCR010000103.1 GCA_913051825.1 uncultured Halieaceae bacterium | reverse complement strand
CTAAAAATCGACTACGAAATGTTTACTCTTGATAACGGCCTTAAAGTAGTAGTGCACGAAGATCGTAAAGCTCCTATTGTGGCTGTAAACATTTGGTATCACGTGGGTTCCAAAAATGAGAGACCTGGTCGTTCGGGATTCGCTCATTTGTTCGAACATTTAATGTTTCAAGGATCTGAAAATTATGACGATGAATTTTTTCGTCCCTTCGAGATAGTAGGAGCAACAGGCCAAAATGGAACTACTAATAAAGACAGAACTAACTATTTCCAAAATGTTCCGACTAAAGCTTTAGATATGGCCCTATGGATGGAATCCGACAGAATGGGGCATCTTCTTGGAGCTATTACGGAAGAAAAGCTGGAAGAACAGAGGAAGGTGGTGCAAAACGAGAAAAGACAAGGTGAGAATCAACCCTATGGTAAATTTTATGAGATCGCATCTCGACTTTCCTATCCGGCGGGACATCCATATTCTTGGACGACTATTGGCACAATGGAAGATCTTGAGGCAGCTCAGCTTGAAGATGTTAAAGATTGGTTCAATGAATACTATGGACCATCTAATGCAGTCTTAGTTCTAGCAGGCGATATTGATGCAAAGACCGCTCGACAAAAAGTTGAGCTCTATTTTGGAGATATCAGAGGCGGAAAGCCACTCGAAAAACCTAGCCGCTGGATAGCAAAAAGAGATGAGGATATCCGGGAAGTGGTTTATGACAACATACCTCAGAGTCGCTTTTATTTACTATGGAATGTAGCTAATTATGGCAATAAAGAATCAGATATACTCAATATAACTTCCTCAATTTTAGCATCAGGAAAAAATTCTAGACTTTATCAGCGCCTTGTAGAGAAAGATAAACTTGTTTCTTCTGTCTACGCTCAGAACTCCTCTCAAGAGATCGGTGGCTTATTCTTAATCGTAGCGGATGTTTTAGCAGACGTTGATCCTAAACTTGTTGAACAAGCGATTAATGAAGAAATCTTGATCTTCTTAAATCAAGGCCCCACCAAAAAAGAGCTTAAGAGAATAAAAGCACGTTATCGATCTAATTTTATTAGAGGAATGGAGCGTATTGGCGGCTTCGGAGGAAAATCAGATGCGCTCGCTAAAAATTTGGTTTTTACAGGTGATCCGGGGTATTCAAAAATAGCTTTAGAAAATATTACAGAAGCAAAAGCCCATGATATTCAAGAAATTTCTTCTAGATGGTTAAGCAAGGGAAAACTCACTATAGAGTATAGACCTTTTCCAAAATTATCATCATCAGAGAAAGGTGCCTTGAGAGACTCAGGACCACCTATGCCAAATTCAATTTCTAAACTTTCTTTCCCAAAAATTGAGCATAGTGTCCTAGATAATGGAATCCCACTCATCTTCGCCAATCGAAGTGAAGCGCCGTTAGTTTCGATGAAGATAATGTTTGATGCCGGTTTTGCTTCCGATTATAACCAAGGACATGGCAGAGCCTCATTTGCAACAAAAATGCTATTGGAAGGCACTAAGACTCGAAGTGGAAGTGAGATTGCAGAACAGCTTGAATTATTAGGGTCACTTTTGAGTACGAGTTCCAACTTGGATGTAACATCTTTGCAACTATCTACATTGAAGGAAAATCTTAAACCTAGCATTGACATTTTTTCTGATGTTATTCGCAACGCTAGTTTCGAACCTGCAAAAATTGATCTTCTTCGCTCACGACTTCTTGCCAAACTAGAACAGGAAAAAAACGAACCGGTAGGATTGGCTCTAAGAGCGCTCCCACCTCTTATCTACGGGGACAAACATGCATATGGTGAACCAGGTCTTTTCACTGGCTCAGGTTCCGAAGATTCTATTAAGGCAATGACAAGAGATGATTTAATTTCATTTCAAGAGGCTTGGCTTAGACCAGAGCGAGCACATATTATCGCTGTCGGCGACACTACCATTAAAGAACTCAAGAGATTATTAAACTCCAAACTCGGAAACTGGAATTACTCAAAATCACCACTGATAAATAAAAGATTTAGTGAATCAACTAAACCAAAAGAAAATCGATTCTTTCTTCTTGATCGAAAAGATGCCAAGCAAACTCTAATTATTGCTGGTCATCTTGCTTCAGCCACCGGAGAAAATAATGAGGTGGCCATCACCGCCGCAAATGACATTATTGGTGGGACATTTACTTCTAGAATCAACATGAACCTCCGGGAGAAAAAAGGTTGGGCTTATGGCGCAAGAACGATCCTCCCTGATGCTCAGCAGCAGCGCCCCTTTATAGTTTATGCGCCTGTTCAAACAGATAAGACATCTGAAGCAGTATTAGAATTAAAAAAGGAGCTACAAAGGTATATCAGTAATGAACCAGCTACTCAGAACGAAGTAGCAAAGGTTACGTCAGATAATGTGAATAGCCTTCCAGGACTTTTTGAAACTCAAAGCTCTGTAGTTGGCTTGTTAGCGAGTAACGTTCGTTTTAATCGTCCAGATTCTTATATATTCGACTATGAAAAACAAATGAGAAATTTGAGTTATGAAGCCGTAAGAAACGCTGCTGCCGAACTTATCTCTCCAGATTCACTAACATGGATTGTAGTTGGAGATCTTAAAGAGATAGAGAAGAAAATCAGAGATCTAAATATGGGGGAGGTAAAAATCCTAAATTCAAGCGGCGAGATGATTGAATGAATAGGACTTTTTAGGTCAGCTATTATGTCGATCGTTCTTAAATTAGACGTAACTGGCCAGCCTAGAGGTTGGCTTACAATTAATGAAGCAGTTTTGGCATATGCTAGAAGTGACGTTTTATATGGAATTGGAGATCCACTTCCCCCAATTTTTGGCGGCATACAACGAATCTCAGGAGCCCGATCTCGCATTGACTTACAGCCAATTATTGCTCTTGAGGGGCGAGTGTTTGGGGAATTTGTTCCTAGACTATGCAATAGAACCTTGTTTCGAAGAGATGATCATCGATGTATTTACTGCGGCAAAAAATTTGCAAAATCAAATCTTACTCGTGATCATGTTCAACCGATTTCGCGGGGAGGTAAAGATCGCTGGGAAAATGTTGTAGCAGCATGCAAGCGCTGTAACTTCCACAAGGGAAGTCAGACACCAGAAGAGGCAAATATGCCATTATTAGCGATCCCATTTATTCCGAACTCCTTTGAATGGCATTTCCTAAGCGAAGAACGTATTCTCGGCGACCAGATGGAGTATTTGTCTACACAATTTAAAGCTGAAAGAGATTGGGCTATCTAATAGTTTCTCAATGATCTATGTAAACTAAACGATCTTATAAAACCCATGTTAACCAATTTAAAAGAATTAAATGGCCAATGAACTTTTTAAAAGAAAAAACCTGTATTAGCCTTATTGGAATGCCTGCAGCCGGGAAAAGTACAGTAGGTGTAATTTTAGCAAAACTTATGGGACTCGACTTCGTAGATACAGATATCCTCATTCAAAACATGGAAAATCGCACCCTTCAAGACATTATTGATTGCGCTGGTTACAAACATCTAAGAAAGATCGAAGAAAAAGTCATTTTGTCTCTCGAAGTAAAATCTTCCATTATCTCCACCGGAGGAAGTGCAATATATAGCAAAAAAAGCATGGCTAAACTGAGGACGCTTGGACCAAGAGTATATTTAAAGCTAGATCTAGAATCACTTCGAGAGAGGGTAGCAACGACGCCTAATAGAGGCATCGCTAGCGAGGCAGATAAAACTTTCCAAGAAATTTTTAATGAAAGAACGCCATTGTATGAAGCGTATTCTGATTTTGTTATCGATGCGGGCGCTGGAAGCGCAGATACTCTGGCAAAAAATATTATCAAGTTATTGAAATAAATCTTTCGGCTCTCTATTTTTAAAAATATTTAACTCTATAAAAATGAATGCAAATAACCACAAACTAGCATCCCAGAAATCAAGAAAGTCTCCTTCAAAACCCCAATAGATTGCAGCTAAAAATAGAACTAAATAAAGAATTATCTTTATTAGAAAAGTTAAATTAATTGCTATCTTTGATGCATTTTCTTTTTGTAAAAAATGCAGCTCTAATTCCAAAACTGCTACGACCAAAATCCATGCACCTGCATTAATTAGATCTACCAAAGTCAAATATTGGACGCTAACCAGGGTGTCCATTGGTGCGATTATTTTGAAAGAGCTAATCTGGAATAGCACTGAAGGTAACAGCTTACAATTTTCAGGCTTTAAGGAAATATATTCATCTATATCGACTAGTAGAGACCAATCCGAGGTGAGTGGGCAAACATCAATTCTAGAAACCAAGGCTGTATCATATATTGTTAATAACTCGTAATAATAACCAAGAAATGCATAACAAATCGCTCCGTAACATAGCCCACGAAAAAGAAGAATTGAGGATTTAATTCTTCTACTCTGATTTCGCGAGTCTAATAGAGAAGTTTCTATTTCAAATAGCAGAAGCAATAAGAACCAGGAAACTGTATCAGTGGTAGCAGAAAATACTTGTATAAATTGTAGCGCTGAGAGATTTTCTATGAATGTATGCTCTAGAGCCGCGTACTCTTCTATAAAAAATAAGAGTACATTTAAAAACAATAGAGAATAAGTTAGGTATTTAACAAACGAATACCAAGAAAACGCATCTTCGCGGCCTAGAACTGCTAGCTTGAGCAAGCGATCAAACCTGCAATAATAAGTGCTCTCTCTCCCAAGAGCTTATAACACGGTTAAATTCTTCAAATTCGTCTAACTTAACTGCTGTGTATGCTTCTAAAAATTTCTCCCCAAACATTGATGCCAGCGCCTCTGAATCGCCAAGCTTTCGCAACGCCTCTTCCAAGGTTCGAGCAACTTTGATTTCGTCCTCATTTGCCGTACCCTGATAAGGCTTTGTAGGTATAGCATTTTCTAAAATACCTAGTAACCCGGTCGCGAGAGTTGCTGAGATCGCTAAGTAAGGATTAACGTCAGCTCCCGGAAATCGATTTTCAATTCGTTTATCCTTTGCCTCTGAATAAGGCACTCGAAAAGCAACTGTGCGATTATCGATTCCCCAGTTTAAGGTAATCGGTGCAGATATATCTGGAGCTAGCCTTCTATAAGAATTAACATTTGGAGCATAGAAACTTATTAGTTCTGGTGTGTATCTCTGAAGACCTCCGATATAAGCAAGAAATCGACTACTTGGCTCGCCGTCCTCATTTACAAATATATTAGTTCCTGTATCTAGATCCAGTACACTCTGATGTATATGAAGAGCGCTGCCAGGCTCTTTCTGCATAGGTTTAGCCATGAATGTAGCGAACATATCATGTTTAAGTGCAGCCTCACGTACTGTGCGTTTAAATATAAAAACATCATCAGCTAGTTTCATTGGATCACCATGCTGAAAATTTATCTCGAGCTGTGCTGCTCCATTTTCATGCACCAAGGCATCAACCGCCAATTTTTGTGCATCCGCATATTCATACATATCTTCTACAAAGTCTTCAAATTCGGAAAGTGCATCTATGCTATAAGACATTCTTGTGGTTTCCCTACGTCCCGAACGACCTTTAGGAGGAATTAGTTCGTTATCCGGATTTATGTTCTTGCTTACTAAATAGAATTCAACCTCTGGTGCAACGACAGGCTCCAATCCATGCTCTTTGTATAGCTCAAGAATTTTGCGAAGAATATTTCGAGTGGATAATGGATGAGGTGTTCCATCATTCTTATAGCAATCATAGATGATTTGTGCGGTCGGCTCTCTAGCCCAAGGTACTGTTCTAATAGTGGCCTTATCGGGCTCAAGATTCATATCTTCATCTGTCGGAGCAACTATTTTCCAATGCTCATCCGAATATTCACCTGTAACTGTTTGAACCAAGACGCCCTCTGGCAATTTAGCATTCCCTTCTCTTAAAAACTGAGTTGATGGAATAAATTTTCCTCGAGCATTTCCAGCCATATCTGGAACTAAACACTCTACCTCGGAAATTTTATTTTCTTCAAACCAGGAGTTGAGTTCTGTCAATTTCATATCCATTAATCTTAATTATTCAATACTAAAATTTCACTATCACAACTGAGTAGATTCTTCATCGATAGCAAAGTAATATACTTCTATTGCACAATACTGCTTCCTATTAGATCTGGTGCGCACAAGCACCCAATAGATTTTTTTTCGATTCTAGACTCGTATTGATGATAGGAAATTTAATAATCTGATATCGTGACGAAGCATAACGGATATGGGAAGAAAAGATAAGACTAAATACTCAGGCCCCGAATTCAAAGCGGCACTAATTGATCTTCAAAATTTAATAAAAGCAGGCGATCTTGATCGCGGAATAAGCGAATGCAAGAGGCTTATAAAAAAAGAGCCGCTTGAACCGATGCCGCAAAATATATATGGGGTCGTGCTTGCAAATCTCGGAAATTTAGGAGAGGCAGAAATAGCGTTTAAGAAAGCTGTATCCCTCGATTCCACTTATGATGAAGCATGGTGCAATCTCGGGGAGTTGTTAATGGCGGTAAACAAGCCAAGTGAAGCTGTTCAGGCTTTACTAACTTGCGTGCGAATAACCCCAGAATCATTCGACTATCGATATCAATTAGGCAGAGCGCTTGCTAAGGATGGAAAAAGCGAGCAGGCCATAGACGCTTATCTCAACGTACTTTCTCTAAACTCTAGATATGTAGAAGCGCACCTTAGAATTAGTGAAATTCTACTGGAGAATGGAAAACCCAGGGAAGCACTTAAATATCAAAAAGAAGCGGTGGATATCGCTCCAAATAGATTCGATTTGAAAATTGAGCTAGCAAGGCAATTTTCTAATTTAGGATTGAGATCTGCGGCACTGGATCATCTAACAGAACTCATAGAGCTCGAACCAAATTCCTTTGATGCACACTACTTATGCTCTGAAATATACCGCAGTTCTAACATGGATGAGCAGTCTATAGCGGCTCTAGATGAGTGTTTGCGAATTGATCCAACAAATTTTGACGCGGCTGATATTCGAAATCAGATCATACAAGGGCTAGATAAAAAATAAAT
>CAJXCR010000102.1 GCA_913051825.1 uncultured Halieaceae bacterium | reverse complement strand
TTCGCGCGGTTGGGAAATGCCCGATTCATATATTGCATGTTGCCATGGTAACCTTGCTTCAGCCATTTTTTTAGATACTGCTCGTGCTCATTTAGATCGATATTAGTGATGCCCACTTGAGAAAAGCCAAGCTCTTTTGACCACTCCCGTATATTTTCCACTAAGCCTTCTAAAGACGGATCTGGAGAATGATTATTCATTTTATTCTCTACTGAAAATCAATTTATGCATGCGACCACCAAATTCATGAAGCTAAGCTATTATGCCGATACCAAGTATATGAAACGCATGATACTGTTTACACAGCAATTATAGAAAATTAGATATGGAAGTTTTTGGAAGCGAGCCACTATATACCACTTTGGAGATACGAAAAATCGAAGAAGCGGCGATTAGATCAGATGAGCATACTGGATCCTCGCTTATGTTGAGTGCTGCGAGAGTCTCTTTTGAGACCTTGTCTAAAGTTTGGCCAACTAATAGAAAAATCCAAATATTTTGTGGCACTGGAAAAAATGGAGGAGACGGCTATTTGTTAGCTGGATTGGCACTTGCAAGTGGCTGGGACGTAGTAGTTTGGCAGATTGGTGATCTATCACGAATTAAAGGGGAAGCCGCTATTGCGAGAAACCATGTTTTGCTAGAAGGTGTTACTGAGAATGAGTATCAGAGCGGTTGTTTGTTTCCAGATGGAGTTATTGTAGACGCTATGATCGGTACTGGTCTTAAAACTAAACTAAAGCCGCAATATCGGGATGCAGTTCGCGAGATAAATAAATCAAGCCTACCTGTTTTGGCTATCGACCTTCCTACCGGATTAAATGCTGATACGGGAGAAGTAGTAGAAGATGCAGTAAAGGCAGATCACACCATTACTTTTGTTAAAAAGAAACGAGGTTTTTTTACCGCATCTGGTCCTGACTTTATTGGAGATCTAGAAGTAAATGCTCTGGGTTTGCGCGAGACTGCGTATTTGAGCGAGAGGCCAAGTTGTTACAAGCTTGATCTAAGTGCACTTTTACTAGAGTGTGGAGATAGAAAATTTCGATCGCATAAGGGCACTTTTGGATCAGTTCTGGTAGTCGGTGGAAATTATAATATGGGCGGTGCTGTCGCATTAGCGGGTGAAGCTGCACTCCGTACCGGAGCTGGGTTAGTAAGAGTTTTAACTAGGAAGGAACACATCCCTTCTCTTCTTGTTAGGACGCCGGAGCTCATGGTTTTTGAAGCAAGATCTAAAAGACAAGTTGAGTCTATTATTTCCCAGTCAGATGTTATTTTGGTTGGGCCTGGATTGGGCCGTGATTCTTGGGCAGAACAACTACTCAATGCTGTCATAAAAAATAGCGCGAAAATTATATTGGACGCTGATGCACTAAATTTACTGACTGAAAAAAAAATCACTAGTTTTGGATCTAAATGCATTATATCTACTCCTCATCCTGGTGAGGCCGCGAGACTGCTTTCTGTTTCAAGTGAAGAGGTTCAAAAGGATCGATTTAGGGCTGCAGAAGCCATTCAGGAGATTATCGGTGGAACAGTCATTCTGAAAGGGAATGGTACTTTAGTTTTTGATGGAAAGAGCTTTTTGCTTTGCCCCTATGGTAATCCAGGCATGGCCACTGCTGGTATGGGTGATGTCTTAGGTGGAGTGGTTGCCAGTTTACTGGCCCAGGGTTTAGAGGAAAAATTGGCCTCTTCTCTATCGGTTTCTTTGCACGCTGCTGCAGCCGATAAGATTAGTTCAGAAGGTATGTTAGGGATGATAGCTTCCGATTTAATGTTACCTATGCGTCAATTATTGGGGTAGCCGTGGATATTACTTTCGAACTAGGAACGGAAGAAACCATGTTAGATTTTAGTGCAGATCTTGCTGCCTACGCGAATCCCGGAAGCCTAATTTTTTTGTGTGGTGAGCTGGGTGCTGGTAAGACGACTTTCGCGCGAGGTATTATGAGAGGATTAGGGTATCTTGGTGCGGTTAAAAGCCCTACTTATACTCTTGTAGAATGCTATTCAGGCGGCAGGCTGCCAGTCTACCATTTTGACCTTTATAGACTTGAGGAGCCCGAAGAGCTTGAGTTTATAGGTTTTCGAGATTATCTAAATGATGCAAGTCTTGTTTTGGTAGAGTGGCCTGAGCGTGCGAAAGAGTTTTTGCCTGAACCTGATGCAAGAATTTTTATCGAGTCAACCTTCGATGGCAGAAAATTACTTTTCACTGCCAACTCAAAGGAAGGAGATATTTTGCTTGATAGAGCCAAAACTTGGTTTAGTGGTTTTATTTCTTCTGAATAATCCAAGATATATTGAGGCCAAATTTGGTTTTTATAGATAGTAAATCTAGAACATTCTACTTATTTTTTGCCGCGATTTTTCTATCTGAGGTCACTCTGGCATTTGAAGTAAGTGAGATAAGAACATGGCGAGCGCCTGATCATACTAGAGTGGTCTTTGATTTAACTGGGCCAATTAAGCATACCTTGTTGGTTCTCGAAAATCCGGATCGAGTAGTTGTGGATCTTAAAAATACGCAGCTAAAGGCAGAGTTTCAATCTCTAAAATTAGATAAAACACCAATAAAAAAAATTCGCTCTGGGAAGCGGCGACATGGTGATTTGAGAATCGTTTTGGATTTGAATCAAAAAGTTCATCCACGCAGCTTTTTCTTGCAATCTAACGAAAAAGCAAGTGACAGACTGGTTGTTGATTTGTTTGACCCTGTTATGTCGCCAGTTCGGTCAAATAAAAAACTTCAGGATCTTTCCAGTAAGCGCGATGTTATTATAGCGATAGATGCCGGTCACGGTGGTGAAGACCCGGGAGCCATTGGGCCTAACGGCTTGCAAGAAAAGCTAGTAGTTCAAAGAATTGCGCGAAACCTGAATAAGCTTTTTGATAATGAAAAAGGCTTTACTCCTGTTCTCATTCGAGATGGAGATTATTATCTCAGTCTTAAGCGTCGACGGCAGTTGGCTAGGCAAAGCAAAGCTGATGCCTTTATATCTATTCATGCAGATGCATTTAAAAATAAAAATGTAAGTGGAGCCTCGGTATATGCATTATCTACTAGAGGAGCATCGAGTACCGCTGCTAGCTATTTGGCAAAACGTGCAAATTCAGCGGATTTAATTGGGGGGGTAAGTCTTTCTGACAAAGACAATCTGTTAGCCAGTGTGCTTACAGATCTTTCTATGACAGCTACCTTAGACGCTAGTTTAAATCTTGGAAATAGAGTCTTGAATTCGTTGAGTCAATCATCAAAATTGCATAAAAAATCTGTAGAGCAAGCAGGTTTCGCTGTTTTAAAATCGCCGGATATTCCATCTATCCTGATTGAAACTGGGTTTATTTCTAATCCCATAGAGGCAAAAAAATTATCTTCACGAGATTACCAAAGGGATATGGCCAAAAATATTTTTCGAGGAATTGTTTCTTGGTTTTATGCTCAACCACCTCCTGGAACTTATCTTGCGTGGCGCCGCGATAAAAAAATCGAAAACTACACCATACTTAATGGTGATACTTTATCCGCGATAGCGCTGAGGTTTGATGTTCCAATGGAATTAATTAAGGATTTAAATGAACTAAAAGATAATTCAATATATGCTGGAAAAGTACTTAAAATACCAATGGACCGCTAACGTCAATGCGCGCTATTAAATTATTAAATCCTGGTTTAGCTAATCAAATATCGGCTGGAGAAGTTGTAGAACGACCCGCGTCGGTAATTAAAGAAGCTCTTGAGAATAGTATAGATGCTGGCGCTAGAAATATTGCAGTTCATGTGGAAGCTGGAGGGCAAAAATTGATGCGTATCCATGATGATGGGCTAGGGATACCAAGTGATCAGTTAGCACTAGCTCTAACACCTCACGCTACTAGCAAGATAAGCTGTCTAGAAGAATTGGAATGTGTTGCAAGTTTGGGGTTTAGAGGAGAGGCCCTAGCAAGTATCGCTTCAGTAGCAAAATTGCGTTTAACTTCAAACTCGGAGTCTAAAGAAAGTTTAGGCTATTTTATTAATGCAAAAGGGACTGATAATTTTTCTGAACTCAGTCCTATTGCTCATCCACGAGGCACGACTCTAGAAGTTAGGGATCTTTTTTTTAATACACCAGCAAGGCGAAAATTCTTGCGAAAAGAGAGAACAGAATTTAATCATATTGAGCAGGTGGTAAGACGGATATCATTATCTAGATTCGATATTTCTATTAATTTACAACATAATGGCAAAGAAATTTTTGACTTTTCTTCTGCATCTTCCTCGCTTGATCAAGAAAAAAACTTAGCCGCGATATTTGGCGCCGATTTTATTAAGAAATCGATAAGGATTGAGCGTCAAGCAGGTGATTTTTATCTATCTGGCTGGATTGGTTTGCCAACCTTTTCTAGAAGCAGGGCAGATCTGCAATATTTCTTTGTCAACGAGAGAATGGTTCGTGATCAGGTGGTAGGTCATGCAGTTAGGCAAGCATATAAAGATGTTTTATATGGAGGAAGATATCCTGTATTTGTTCTTTACCTAAATTTAGATCCTTCTTTGGTAGATGTAAATGTCCATCCATCAAAGCAGGAGGTTCGTTTCAGAAATTCACGCGACATCCACGATTTCATTTACAGTACTTTGCATAGGGAGATTGCTCGAATCAAGCCTTTCTCAAAGGCCAGCTCTTTAGAAACCCTAGCAGCAACCGATGGTGTGGTTAATCTGGAGACTGGTGAGGTTCATGGCCAGAGCGCTTTGGAGTGGGGTCAATATGAGCATAAAGCTGACCCAAATTCTTTGCACTACTCGATGGGAGTAGAGTTTACTTCCAATACTAAATTGCGCGAAGAAATTTCAAAGCGAGATTTTTCAAAATCTAACGCTGATGACAATTCCGAGATTCCGCCGTTAGGTTATGCCATAGCCTATCTTAAAGGAATATTTATTCTCGCAGAGAATAGTTCTGGCTTATTAATTGTGGACGCGCATGCGGCACACGAACGAGTTACTTATGAGAAGCTTAAAAGCTCAATAGAATTAGATAATTTACCCATTCAAGCTCTATTGGTTCCAGAGGTGATTTCCTTAAGCAACCGTGAAATAGAAATTGTTAACGAATATTCTGATACGTTACTAGATTTGGGTCTGGAAATTGACTTAATCGGAGAAGATACTATTGTATTGCGAAGTATACCCGCATGTTTATTCAACTCAGATTCAAACCAACTCCTTCATGATTTGCTCTCTGATTTGGGAAATACTGGGACTTCAACTCTATTGGATGATGAACACAATCGTCTTTTATCTACTATGGCTTGTCATGGCGCGATCAGAGCTAATAGAGATTTAAAGATCGAAGAGATGAATCACTTGTTGCGACAAATGGAAAGCACAGAGCGATCTGGCCAGTGTAACCATGGCCGTCCGACCTGGATACAATTAAGCATGGGAGATTTGGATAAACTGTTCCTTAGAGGAAGATAGGGTGTACCAATGCGTAAACCACCTATAGTTTTTTTGATGGGCCCAACAGCGGCTGGTAAGACTCAAATGGCTATTGATCTGGCTGGAAGAGTAGATTGCGAACTGATCAGTGTTGATTCTGCACAAGTCTATCGTGGTTTAGATATCGGAACAGCAAAGCCAAATTTCCCACACCATCTTATAAGCATTCGAGATCCTTCAGAAACTTACTCGGCTGTAGAGTTTGCGGAAGATGCTGCGAATATTTGTTTTGAAATTTGTAATCGAGGAAAAACTCCAGTTTTAGTTGGGGGAAGTATGCTTTATTTCCGAATTTTACTGGAAGGTTTTTCTAATATACCTCCGGTGGATCCAGGTATTAGGCGGGAGTTAGAGGCTGAGGGTATAAAAAAAGGGTGGGCTAGACTTCACGCCCGGCTATCTACCTTGGATCCAATTTTAGCTTCAAAGATTCATCCTAATCATTCTCGTCGGATTTCTCGGGCTTTAGAAGTATATTATTCTACTGGAAAACCACTTAGTGAATGGCATCGTGAAGGTAGAACAACGACCCATTTTGCGAACAATTTTGAAATGTATAGATTTGCTATTACGCTCAATGATCGTTCAGTTTTGCATAATAGAATTGAGCGGAGATTTAGTTCTATGATGAAGGAGGGTTTTCTTGATGAAGTAAATTCACTATTTGATCGCGGTGACTTAAATGAGTCACTGCCATCTCTGCGCGCGGTAGGGTATCGTCAGCTATGGAGCTATTTGTCAAAACAAGTATCGCTGGAAGAGGCCTGTTCGGCTAGCTTAAGTGCAACTCGTCAAGTAGCAAAAAGGCAGCTTACTTGGCTAAAGAGCTTTCGAAATTTGAAATGGATCTACACAAATGACGACGGAACCCTGCATTCCTCTAAAAGCAAAGGAATGCCAGAAGATCCGATAGATCTAATTCAGTCCTTCATATCGTACTATACAGGATAAAGTTATGTTTATATTCGTAATAAACTATAATTTTTGCGGTATTTTCTAAGGGTAGGATCTTTTTGTCGACCTTTATAACTGTTTAGATTTGTTCTCATCTTTGCGCAGGTCTAGCCAAAACCAGGAGAATTATTATGTCAAAAGGGCATACTTTACAAGACCCTTATCTTAACTCGTTGAGAAAGGAGCGTGTCCCCGTTTCCATTTATTTGGTCAACGGAATTAAATTGCAAGGACAAATAGAATCCTTTGATCAATTTGTTGTCCTGCTTAAAAACACGGTGAGTCAAATGGTCTACAAGCATGCCATTTCAACGATAGTCCCAGCTCGAAATATACGGATCCCAATAGAAAATGATCCCGAAAGGCAAGACTCTGACTAAGTAGTTTAGGTATTTGTAGATGCAAGCATTTAACAGTTTCTACTTTTGTAAATTAGTCTTTATTTAGGATAATCCTTTGTTTTTTGAGCGACAAGAGTCCGGCGACCGCGTGGTTGCGGTTAGTATGAAACTGAACTCAGAAACCAGGCGTCAAGATCAAGATGAATTTGAAAGTTTGATATTATCCGCGGGTGGCATCTTGGTTTCGAG
>CAJXCR010000101.1 GCA_913051825.1 uncultured Halieaceae bacterium | reverse complement strand
GTTAACATAGTTTTCATGACTTGTAATGTGAGTCCTGTTCAGCAGAAAAATCTTGAAAAAACCTGGAATGTAAAAATTCTTGATCGTACTGGTTTGATACTAGAGATTTTCTCAAATAGGGCTGCAACTAGAGAGGGGGTATTACAAGTTGAAATGGCTGCTCTCTCATACCAACGTACAAGGCTCGTGCGAGCATGGACCCATTTAGAGAGGCAAAGAGGAGGGCTGGGTTTCGTTGGAGGTCCAGGAGAAACCCAAATCGAGTCTGACAAACGAGCAATAGATTTACAATTAAAAAATCTTCGACGGCAACTTCAAAAAGTTGTAAAAACCCGCGAGCTGCATCGAAAAAGAAGACTTAAGACATCGATGCCTATCATTTCTCTTATAGGTTATACTAATGCTGGTAAATCGACACTTTTTAACAAATTAACAAATGAAGAAGTTCTATGTAAAGACATGTTATTTGCAACTCTTGATCCAACAGTGCGCGCATCCGTATTGCGTAATGGGTTGTCCATAATTGTTTCTGATACTGTTGGCTTTATATCGGATTTGCCTACCGAGCTGATTGCTGCATTTCGATCAACTCTAGAAGAAATTTTATCTTCAGATTTAATTTTGCACGTGAGGGATATCAGCCATCCTAATACTGAAAGCCATTCAGAGGATGTTTTGGATATTCTTCAAAAGATAGGATTAGAAAATAAAATTCCAATCTTGGAGGTTTGGAATAAAATAGATTTGCTTCCAGAAAATCAAAAAATACAACAATCTAATGTGGCTTTAAATAATCGTAACATCTATCCGATTTGTGCATCTTCTGGAGCTGGCCTGGACAACCTAAAGACCGGTATGTTGGATATGATGTTGGCAAATTCGAATGAAGATGTTCTTACCATATCCGTAAGAGATGGTAAAAAAAGAGCCTGGCTTTACAGGCACGGAGTTGTTGAATCTGAAACGTTAATCGATGAAGATTACAAAATGGTCCTAAGGTGGACTGAAAAACAAAGATCACAGTTCGACTTATTGTAAATTTGGTACTGGAATTATCTTTGTTGTTCCATTCGATGCTGCTTTTGCCAGGTCTGGATCAAGGGACATGTTAATATATTCGCCCCGACGCCACAATTGACCAAGATCATCATAATGGCGCGAAAATAAATGCCCTGACTGTCCGGTGGAAATTATATACAATGAGCTGTCCGGATCAGAAAAGTCATAAATTCCACGATACACAGCTGCATGAACGTTCTCAAAAGGATTGTATTCATTTCCAGAGCTTAATCCTCTCATTAAGGTATAATCCCCGCCTGACACAGATTGTCGTAAGTTAATTAAAAGGTTTAACAGTGGAATGTGTCCTAGCGTTAAATGATCATGCATGGCTATATGAACATCTCCCCATCTGAGAGAGTTCATTTTGAGTTTATATTGCTCTCTTAGCTCTGATATCGCGTCATACAAAGAAAGCTCAGCAATTGTTTCACACTTTTCTACAGGAATACTTTGCAAAACGTCGCACCATTGAGATGCACCGTCAATATCTCTAAAAACACGCTCAAGAAAGAGAGGTTCAAAATTGCTAAACTCTTTTGAAAGCACTCCTAGTTCATCCTGGGTCAGTCTCTGTTGAAGTTTGCGCATCCATGAATAGAAAATTAGGGGCTCTGGTAGATGTTCATTCATTTCACCATTCCATTCGGCAAGAAGCTTAAGTGCTTCAGTGACGTCTTGATCTAAAATAGAATTTGAAGTTGACATTGGCTTATACCATAAATTGGCTCCAATGATGGGAAGTAATGATTTTGCAGGAAAACTAATTGTATCCAACTGAGATTCTATAAAACTTTCCCTGGTGTGTACTTTTCTAGAATCCATCAAGCGTGTCAATCTCGCAATTCTTTGAGTATCTCCCCAATCATATGAAATGTGATTTGGAAATGATTCATCTAAGATTTTGTTATTAGTATTCGCTATTAACCCGATTTCAGGGTTAATAATACGTGGATTAGTATCATAGGATTGATATCCTCTCCATCTATTTTCCTCTTTATATCCAAAGCTTGGTAAGCGTCCTTGAGTGTTATGATCAATTCCCCTTTTCGGAAGTTTTCCTGCTAATTGCAGAGCTACGTTTTCTTTATCAATAAGTGTATAATTCAATGATGGCGCAACGTGCCCCTCCAAGGCATTTAACGCGGTCTTGATGTCTTTGGAGTAAGTTAGGTTTATTAATGCCGTCATGGATGTATCTTGTGGTGTAAGCATAGTCCAGCTAATCGCCATTTCGTGATTAGGAGGTGTTATGTCTGAGATTTGTGATGTTACCTTATCCAGGACGGGGCCATTTTCACTCCATTTTAACTGGATTTTTTTTGAATTGGCGCCTTTAATTTTGATGACTGTTTCTTCACTTCTAAATGTTTTCCAGCCATCGAGAGACTTGTACTTTTCATCATCATTTTGATTTATTTCCTCTGCGTATAGATCCTGATCATCTGCATATGATGCAGATATGCCCCATCCGATGTGAGGCGATCGTCCGGCAATTACAGTAGGTATTCCAGGTATTGTTCCACCTATAATCCCTCCGCTTGATAATTCCAAATGAGCTAAGTAAAATTGACTAGGCACACTTAATTTAAAATGTGGATCATTTGCTAGCAAAGTGCCTTCGGTGGCTGTTCTAAAATTATTAGCTGCAAAAGAATTTGATGCTCCTGCTAATCTATTATTAACAAAGCCATTAAAAAAATCCAATTTTGGTTGATAATTTTTTGACCTAATTAAATTCTCCGCATCAAGGAGACTTATAACCTCACTCGTCATTTCGTTTTTAAACTCTGGGGAGTCTGGGAGAATATCTATTACTCTTTTTGGGTCTGGAAGAGTTATCAAAGTCCTGGCTCTTAGAATCTCTTTTGCATAGTGACTACTTGAATTAACGGCAAACAACTTCAAAATCGCTATACTATCGGCTGGATGCCAAGAGGCCAACGGTATGTTATATATAAGTAGCTCGGGCGCACCTCGACCAAGAGACTTAAGGTTTATCTCTAGAAACCTTGCATTTATTCCAGCTGCGTATGCCTCCAAAGCTCTTTTGGTTCTGTCGTCCTGTACATCAACTGATTTTTGGGCCTGTGAGTATATATCTAATCGTCTCATAAATTCATCTAAAGGAAGCGCTTGCTTTCCAAAAATTTCAGATAGCCGACCCTGTGCTGTCAAACGTTTAACGACTAATTGCCAGAGCCTATCTTGAGCATGAGCATAGCCAAGACCAAAATATATGTCAGCATCATTGTCACCATAGATATGAGGGACGTTTGCAGTGTCTCGAACGATCTCAATTGGTGAAATTAGACCGGGCAATTCCACTGTTTTATTATAATCTGGGATTGACCTAAGAACGATATAATAAACGACCAGCATCACAATTAACGATAAAATTAATGATCCACTTATTATTCTAAATATCCATTGTAGAACTTTTGCCATTTTTTCCTCTTGACGGCCTAATGGCTATTGAAACCCGATGAAATGTAAACCAAAGTTATCAAAACCAGAAAAAGAAGGGAAATGCTATGACAAAAATTGCTTTTTTAGGCTTAGGAGTGATGGGATATCCCATGGCAGGTCATCTAGCAAATGCTGGGTATGATATAACTGTCTATAACAGAACCAATTCAAAAGCAAAAAAATGGATTGCAAAATTTCCTGGCAACATGGAAGACACTCCTTCAAAGGCTGTTGAAGATGCTGATTTTGTAATGTCATGCGTAGGTAATGATAATGATCTTTTAGATATAACACTAGGTGACTCAGGTGCTTTTTCTGCGATGAAAAATGGATCAATTTTCATTGATCATACCACGGTCTCTGGGGATGTGACTGAAAGGCTTTATCAAAAATCAAAGAATCTTGGTATAAGTTTTGTTGATGCACCAATATCCGGTGGTCAGGCTGGCGCTGAGAACGGTGTACTATCAATTATGTGTGGTGGTGATCAAGTTGATTACGAAAAGGTTGAACCAATACTTGAAGTTTATTCAAAAATTTGTCGTAGAATTGGTAGCTCAGGCGCGGGGCAAAAGACCAAAATGTGCAATCAGATAGCGATCGCCGGACTTGTACAAGGACTTTCTGAAGCACTCCACTTTGCAGAAAAGTCAGGATTGGACGGTCGCTCAGTAATTGAAGTAATCTCACAAGGCGCTGCTGGGAGTTGGCAGATGTCTAATCGTTACGAAACCATGCTGAATGACGAGTTTGAACATGGGTTTGCGGTTGACTGGATGCGTAAAGATTTAAAGATTTGCTTAGATGCCGGAGATAATAACGGTGCATCATTGCCAGTCACGGCTCTGGTTGATCAGTTTTATAAGGAAGTTCAAAAAATGGGTGGGGGGCGTTGGGATACATCCAGTCTTTTTAAACGTCTTAGAATGATTGACGTAGTTAAATAATTTATTGAGATAACCTTAAATGATGTAATAATGTAATTTTCCATTGTGTTTTGGTTAATTTTTCCCTTATTAGATTAATATCACTTTTTAAAAGTGCATAAACGAGTTTTAAGGTTTGTCGTAGTTTGAGCTTATTGTTTTCAGATATGTAAAACCTTCAGATCTGAAATGGATCTATAGTTCCGTTCATAAAGGAATGGATCAATTAATAGTTGGCTAGCCTAGCTGGCCGGAGATGCTAACGCGATGATACGTACTTATTACACTTCTACTAAAGTAGTGACACCAGGTCCCGTAATGGATGGACTTAGTACGAATATATTCGCCCGAATGGGATACAACAGGAAAGAAATTAATTCTAAGATTGAAATAGTTTCTATATCTACTTGTATATATAATTTATGCCTAAAAAAATGCTTATTGATGCTGCGCATGTTGAGGAAACTCGCGTTGTTGTGGTCGACGGAAACCGTGTCGAAGAGTTTGATTTTGAGTCGGAAACACGAAGACAATTAGCGGGTAATATTTACCTTGCTAAAGTAACTCGGGTGGAGCCATCCTTACAGGCTGCCTTTGTTGATTACGGTGGAAATCGCCATGGTTTTTTAGCCTTTTCTGAAATCCACCCTGATTACTATCAAATTCCGATAGCCGATCGGGAAGCTTTGATGGAGGAAGAACGAGCCTATGCTGAGGCACAGCGAGAGCTGGAAGAAAGTGGGCAAGCGGAAAAAAAACGAAGTAGGGTTAAATCTAGAGCAAAAAGTATAAAATCAGACGACGCTATTCAAAAACAAGAGGTTGAGGACGATAACAATGGAGAACCTCTAGATGGTGAATTGTCCGTTACTGGAGAAAACCAGACCGGTCCTGTCAGCGAAGTAGATGATAATTTAACAGACAAAACTGATAAGAAAAAATCTGACATATCTAATGATAGTAGTGACGTAATCGATACGGTCGATGTAACGGAATTAATAGATGAAATTCCTGCGGAAGATGGTTTGAATGAGATAGAATCTGTATCTGAGGCCGATGACCCTTTAGACTTACGGGTGATTAGCAAACCTAGACCGCGTCGTTACAAAATCCAAGAAGTAATTAAAGTGCGGCAAATTTTGTTGGTGCAGGTAGTTAAAGAAGAGCGTGGAAACAAAGGAGCAGCTTTAACTACGTACTTATCATTAGCTGGCCGTTATTGCGTCCTCATGCCGAATACAGCAAGGGGAGGAGGTATTAGCAGGAAAATAACTAATGCCGTTGATAGAAAAAAATTAAAAGAAATTGCTGGTGATATTGAGGTGCCTTCCGGTGCCGGTTTGATCGTTCGTACGGCTGGCGCAAAAAGAACTAAAACAGAGATCAAAAGAGATTATGAGTACCTGCAAAGATTATGGGAACAAATAAGAGAGTTAACACTGAAATCTATTGCTCCCTCGAAAATTTACGAAGAGGGCGATCTCGTAAAACGGTCAATACGCGATTTGTACAATAGGGATATCGACGAAGTACTAGTTGAGGGAGAGGCAGGCCATAAAATCGCAAAAGATTTTATGAGAATGATCATGCCTAGCCACACCAAAAATGTTAAACATTATAGTGATCCCCTTCCCTTATTTTCAAGATATCAGGTCGAAACATATCTCACATCTATGTTCAATCCAGTAGTTCAGTTAAAATCAGGTGGATATTTAGTTATTGGAGTAACAGAAGCTCTGGTAGCCATTGATGTGAACTCGGGAAGGGCTACCAAAGAAGGTTCAATTGAAGAAACTGCTCTAAAAACAAATCTAGAGGCTGCTGAAGAGGTGTCTCGTCAATTGCGATTACGAGATTTGGCCGGTCTAATAGTCATTGATTTTATAGACATGGAGGATCGTAGAAACAATTCTGCAGTTGAACGAAAATTAAAGGATAAATTAAAAACAGATCGTGCTCGAATACAAGTTGGGCGAATTTCAGGTTTTGGCCTTCTCGAAATGAGCAGACAGAGACTTCGACCAGGAATGATAGAAGCAACCACTCAAAATTGTTCTCATTGTCATGGTACTGGACTGATTAGGTCTGAGGAGAATTTGGCCTTATCAATCATACGTCAAATAGAAGACGAGGGAGTACGTGGCCGATCAAGTGAGATTATCGTCAAATGTCCCGTTTCGGTTGCAAATTTTATTGTTAATCAAAAACGGGAACATATCGCAAATATTGAGGCACGATTTTCACTTTTCGTGAGAATTAATGCTGATGCAGGGTTAGTTAGCCCAGAATATTCAATAGAGAAGTTGAAGACTTCTTCGAAACCTCAAGGCGAGAAACATGCTACGCCTGTGTCATCAACAACGGTTGGCGTAATAGATGTTGGGGTAGTAGGCGAAAATGATAACGACGAACCAGTATCGTCGTTGAGTAATAATTACTCCGATGATGAGGATGGTAAACCGAAAAAACGAAGACGGAGACGGAGACGAAAATCTAAGCAAGGTGTTGAGGATCAAGAAGTTGCGGTGAATGGGATAGAAAAAAAGGAAGATTCCGATGTAACGCCTGCCGAAAATCAACAAGAGACCTCCGAAATGAAAAACAGCATTTCAAGTGATCAGGAGGCGGAAAATAAAAAACTGTCTAGTGACGATGAAGCTAAAACAGTTGTTCCAAAACGTAAGCGCTCGCCCAGAAAAAAAACTGTCGTGAGTCAGGATAATGATCAAGTTTCCG